>DATBGR010000630.1:0-4992 GCA_036557905.1 Nitrososphaeraceae archaeon
AAAGCCAGGTGAGAATAGCACATTGAAAGCTAAAGCTGAATATCCTGGAGTTTTTATGTATCATTGTGATGGTGATAATTTGAATGGTATCTGGGATCATATTGCTAGTGGAATGTATGGTGGAATTATAGTACATCCCAAGAATGAGAGACCAATAGCGAAAGAATTCTACATGGTATTTGGAGAGATATACAGTACTGGCATTGATAGTGGGCTATTCACAAATACTTCAAATATGTCAGCTACTGTTGCTGCTTCTGTAAAAAAGGAAATAGGTTCGTTTGATATGAACAAATTCCTAGCAAATAAACCTGATTTAATACTAACTAATGGAATGGCATATAAATACATGCCATTTTTTGGTACTATTAGCAAAATACTTCTTAATAAAAATGCAGAAGTGTTCAAAGTCAAGCCAGGCGAACTTACAAGATGGTATATAGTCAATGCTGGTCCTAGGGGTTATCTCTCATTCAATTTTGCTTCTAATATGATTAGGACAATTCATTATAATACTAATACTAATACCGATACTGACCCTAATAATTTCACTGATAATAATTCAACAACCAGCTCAATTATTTCCAATGCTCATCCATTTTCATCTATATCAAAAGTATATGAAGTCACGATACCCCCAGGCTCAGCAGAGGAAATAGAAGCCATATTTCCAGAACAAGGATCATACGTAGGTAATGACCATGACATAGGTAGATTCTTACAAGGCGCAGGTTTTGTTGTGCTAGCGACAGACAATTCCACGTCTTATGATCACCCTCAAGGAACTTGGATTTCAAGGTAGAAACTTACCTTCCAATTATTGACAGGTTTCTCATTGTTATGTATTTACAAACAAAAAACAAATTATAAAACCATGACAAGAACATTAATTTTCATTAACAGGGTCGATGAGTGCTTCCACTATGAATATCTTTGAAATCTTTACTTCCTAGTCCATGTATTTTACTGAATTATACAGTGACAATATTAGTAGTAGTGGTATTCTTATATTATATCTCACCTTTTCATCAAAACCGAGATGACAATCTTTAGATTCTATAGGTATACTATGAATTAGCATCATTATGTAAATTACTTCCGCATCGTATTATTAAGTCCACCAGCACAGTTTAGAAATAAAACGCGGTAGCCATATTGTATATATTTTGTAAGCAATTTCCCATGAATCATAAAGTGATTGGTACTCTTCATAATAATTTTGCAGAATTCTCAACAAAGTCTCGAGACTAGTTTTATCATCAATTAATCTCTTTGTTTCAAACAATAATCGTCTCTTATAATCCTCTCTATCTTGAATTTCTTCTGCGGATTGAATTACCACTCCTTCTGGCATATTTGAATTAATGCGAGGAAGGTATGTAAAATATTGGTCTACAGTGAATCACGTTGCACGACATTAAATGCCAAAGCAAAGCATCAATGTATTCATTTCATTCAGATTGTAATCTAATTGTTAGAAATAATATCTGGAAAACATGACTAGAAATCGAATTCGTATTTTCAAGACCTTGCAAGCCATGAAATGTAGTATCATATCCCCGAGAACCAATCTATACTAAAGATTACAAACAATCTTTTTATTAAAGTCAGAGAAATAAAGCCATGAATCCCTCAGTCGCAATTTTGTTGTCTGTTTTACTAGCTACATCCATAATAGTAATAACAAATACCCATATTGTATTAGCAAAGCATCACAAAAATGCCAGCAATGACGAGAAGAGCAACAACAACAGTGGTCAAGGTAGTAGTACGAGTGGCAGTAATAGTGATAATGATAATTCCAGTTCCCACAAGAACATTCCCACATCTAATAGCACGGTATCCCCAAGTAACGGCACAACCTCAACAATCACGCCAACAGAAAACAATAAAGAAGAACCAATTAAAGGTGGATCTGTAGGCATATGTTTAGTAGGGGTAAAATCAGCTTGCAACGGGCCAGCATTTGACCATCCATGAGAACAACGATGCATAATTAGCTACGTTAGGCTACTAATCCTAAATCAATTTTCTAATATTTATTCTTAATCTGTGTCCGCATCTAATTCATGTTAAAACTTGTTCTTCAAAAGCTAAATAGATAATCTTACATGGTTCTAATTATTTATCTCATATTAATATGTCTAAGCCAATTTGATAGATAGTACCTTCCTAATTCATTACAATTATTTAATGATTTTTGGCAATATATTAATCAAAAGACGAATTGAATTAGATATGAGATTGTGTCGACAACTTTGTTTAACATCTTGCTCTGCAATCATTGTATGTGAATGATGTTTTACTAGTGTCTTTACTGGTGGTAAGTATCTTAAAGTTCTGTCATATTCACCGTCATTATATTCTATATAATTAAACTGAAAGGATTATCCGGATTAAAAATTCACTAGACTTTACTATTAAGCTAGAAACAAAGCTAATTTAGGCGTCTTGATTGGTAGTTTGGTTTGATGGTGATGGTGGTAGACAATTACATATTTGTCAAAGTTACCCCGCACCAGTATTATTCAATCATAGTATACATGATGAGATTAAAGTTTTTTAATAGTGCTCTTATCTAACTAGGTCATGAATTTCCAAGAACTTAATGATAAAAAGATTGAACATTCCTTAGGAGGTGGTAAGGAGAAGCAGGAAGTACGTAGAAGAAAAGGAAATTTGACAGCCCTTGAAAGGATTACCACATTGTTTGATTCTCAAACCTTTGTGGAGCTTGATCAATTTGTGACTCATGAATGTACCGATTTTGGGATGAAGAAAAAGTTTCTTGGAGATGGGGTAATAACAGGTCATGGCCTAGTTGATGACAGGACGGTGTTTGCCTTTTCGCATGATTTTACAATATTGGGAGGATCTTTGGGTTGGGTTTTTGCCTCCAAAGTCGCAAAGGTGATGGATCTTGCATTGAAACAGGGATCTCCAATTATTGGTATCAATGAATCTGGGGGAGCTCGTATTCAAGAAGGTGTAACTAGTCTAGCTGGCTACGCAGAGATTTTTCATAGGAATGTGAAAGCCTCAGGAGTAGTTCCTCAGATTTCTCTTATAATGGGACCTTGTGCTGGAGGAGCGGTATATTCTCCAGCTTTGACAGACTTTATTATCATGAACAAGTCAGCGTACATGTTTATTACTGGCCCGGACGTAGTTAGGGAAGTCACAAATGAGGACGTAAGCTTCGAAGATCTTGGTGGAGCTCAGGTCCACAACGAAAAGAGTGGAGTTGCACATTTTATTGCTGAGGACGAATTTGAATGTTTTAAAATTCTGCGATCACTTCTTTCTTTTATCCCTTCCAATAATTTAGAAAGTCCTCCTCGGATAGCACCAACAGATGATCCCAAGAGACAAGATTATGAACTCAACTCGATCCTACCCTCAAATCCAAACTTGTCTTATGACATGGGATCCATAATTAGAAAAATTGTTGACAACGGCGATTTCCTAGAGGTGCAAAAATATTGGGCAAGGAATATCATAATAGGTTTTGCAAGACTAGATGGTAACTCTATAGGTATAGTAGCTAACAATCCTGAAATACTGGCAGGAGTTCTTGATATTAATTGCTGCGATAAGGCAACACGATTTACAAGATTTTGTGATTGTTTTAATATTCCTTTAATTGCTCTGGTAGATGTACCAGGCTTCCTACCTGGAACAAGCCAGGAATGGGGTGGGATAATTAGACATGGCGCGAAGCTTCTTTATGCATTTTCAGAAGCTAATGTGCCTAGACTTACGGTCATCACAAGAAAAGCGTATGGTGGTGCATACGATGTTATGAATAGTAAGCACATTGGAGCAGACTTTAATTTTGCGTGGCCTACTGCAGAGATTGCAGTCATGGGACCAGAAGGAGCCTCTAATATTATCTTTAGGAAGGAAATATCAAATTCGAAAGACCCAGAAAAGAAAAGAAAAGAATTAGTACAAGATTACAAGAATAAATTCTCCAATCCTTACATCGCAGCTTCGAAAGGCTATATTGATGAAGTCATAGAACCTAAAGAAACCAGAGAGAGGCTTATATCAGCACTTAGATGCATTTATAGAAAGAGGGAAGAAAGACCAATGCGAAAACACGGCAACATTCCAGTTTAGCCATTCTTAGCATTCATGATTATAAAAAAATAAAATAATTAGCTTAGTAATGGGAATAAATACAATAATCTTAGAATCATGTGCAGATAGCCCTATACGGAATATTATAATGAATAAAGATTTGGAAGATGGAATTTAATTTGATTCCTTCAAACAATGCTTGAGATTTAAAAGTAAACAAGACCAAAAGTTTTTGTGTTTTCATTTTGACTTGTGTTCATTGTCTAAGAGTGTGCTAATTGCAAATAGAGGAGAGATTGCAATAAGAATAGCAAGGACCTGCAAGAAACTTGGTCTCAAACCGTTTGGCATCTACTCTGATGCCGACATCAATTCCCTTCACATAAAATACTGTGAGAAAGCAGTAGACATAGGGGGATTTACACCATCGGAAAGCTATCTTAATATGAACAAAATAGTTGAAGCTGCTAATGTACTTGGTTGCGAGCTAATTCATCCCGGATATGGGTTTCTTTCTGAAAACTCCAATTTTGCAATGATTTGCAAGAAAGAAGGATTAAAGCACGCTCCAGGAAAGTTGCTTCAAGAATCACATCAATAGTTGATGGAGATGAGATATCTAATGAAATCATGGCTATGGATCTAGTTAAAGAGATTGGCTTTCCTGTAATCCTCAAGGCAGTCCAAGGAGGAGGAGGAAGAGGTCTTAGAATAATAAGATCATTTGAAGAACTGAAAGAAGCATTAGCTGATTCTAAAAATGAGGCTATGATAAGTTTTGGCTCAGATAGAATATACATAGAAAAATACATCGAAAATCCAAGGCATATAGAAGTACAAGTACTTGCAGATGATTCTAAAATAATTCATTTAGGCGAAAGAGAATGCTCGGTCCAACGCCGGCACCAG
>DATBGR010000631.1:0-13500 GCA_036557905.1 Nitrososphaeraceae archaeon
AAAATCTTCCATTTATAGTAACCTTTCCTGATCCAACACTAAGTAGTCTTTCAATATTCGAGTTATTTTCTTAATAACTTCTGTAGGCGTAGAGGCAAATACAAGCGTCATCGCTTCCTTTCCAAAATCACCTTTGTGGTAGATAATATCAGCGCTAGGATTATTACCCAAGGCTTGAGTAACTCCCCAAGAAATGGAATGACCTTCTTCTTTCTTTAACTTTTTGGGTTCTTTTGTACGATCATAATTAGCAACTATGAATATCTTGCCAGCAATTGATATGATTTTGGAATCGTACTTTATGTTCATTGCAGATCGCATGAAAGGCTTGAGTCTCATGTAACTAAGAATTGCGGATGCGACATGTTTAGAGGCACCGAACCCTAAGCCTGATGCAAGTCTTGCATTGTCCCCTACCCTAACAATTCTTCCATTGATGGCCATGACATCGCTGATATGTTTTGGCTCCGTGATAGAGTATCCTATGTTCGACTGAGTTTCTGGTATTAATCTACCAAAATAAGGCGTGGCTTTTATTAAATCGATAGCTCGTCGTAAGTCAACATAGACCTCATAGCGTTCAGCGAAATCGTAAAGTTTAGAGAATTGCGAGCTAACAATCAGATGAGACCCAATAATGACTCTGTTTTTCAATGAAACATGTGTGAATTGATTTGCCATCTTGCATGCATATACGGTTGGAAAATTTCTAGCGATAAAGGCAGTTAATGATGCTGAAAAAGTACAACCTCCTCCATGCATACGATCATATCTCAGTCTTCGGTTTGATATCTTAAATATGCGATTTCTAGTATCTATAATAACATCTATTACAAACCTACCAGGTAAATGACCTCCCGTCAATACTACATTGTCTGGACCCATTTTCTTAATCTTTTGAGCAGCGTCTACTGCTGATTGCATAGAAGTAATTTTTAAACCTGAAAGTGTCTCTGCTTCAAATACATTGGGAGTAATCATGGTTGCTATTGGTAGGAGATTTGATGTTAAGTAAGCAACGGCATCTGGATCTAAAAGTGGTTCCCCAGTCCCGGCAATCATTACCGGATCTAGTATCACAGGGATTTTGGAACCTTCCAAGGATTTCCTTATCGAATTGATGGTCTTTTTGCCATATACCATCCCAATTTTAATGGCATCAGGAGAGATTTCTTTCAATATTGTTCGAATTTGAGTTTCAATCATCTTCGGCGGGATTTGTAAGATTCCTGAAATTCCAGATCCTGTCTGAGAAGTGATGGCTGTGACTGCGGTGCATCCGTAAACTCCTAGCGCAGTAAAAGTCTTTAGGTCAGCCTGAATTCCTGCTCCTGCTGAAGAATCACTACCAGCAACCGATAATGCAATTTTCTTCAATCTAAATTACCGAAACAATGCCATCCGTTGTACCATCCACCTATTAATCATGCGAGCTACGATATCGTATTTCATTTTCGAGTATAGGTCAATTCTGACTACAGCGACTAATTCGAAGGAAATATCTTTACCTCCTTATCCTTATGAAAAGCGCCCATTAGCATTTTGCCATTTTCAGTTCCTTTGTCTATTTTGATCCTAGACTTCTTGCCAACCTGGCTGCTGAAAGCGTACTCATTATCTACATGAATATCTACCATCTTCCCGATCTGTGATTCAGGAAGGTAAATCAGAAAAGACGAACCATTCTCATTGAATTCGAATTCAATCTCCCGATGACCAACAGTGTTTTTCACGTCTACATCTAAATTTATGCCTAAGATCTTTTCCAATTCAGAAATTGTGGCTCCGCCCTTACCGATTATCCTTGGAACAACATTTTTATTCACTAAGATTTGTGCTCGATTATTAGACATAACACTGACTTTTGCTTCGGGATCAAATCTTCTCACTATATCTTTGATACGAAATTCCGCTAATCTGAAAATCGGATTTTCAGAAAATGACTTTGTTTCAGTGATAGGCACAACCACGTTTTCTTCTCCATAAGTATAAATTTCATATTCGACAGCACCTGATTCGAAATCTCTTACCTCCACTAGAGGTCTAGCGAGATCAGCTTCAGCCATCCCATTTGGTACCTTGACAGTAAGTCTAATTTCGTAGACCTTTTGTATCTGCCCTCCTTTGATGAATATTATCGTATCTAGGATATGTGGAATCATTCCCAATTCCACTCTACCTATAAACCGCTGAATTGCATCAAGTGGACTGCTAGCATGAACTACTCCTACCATGCCTACTCCAGCTAGTCTCATATCTGAGAATACTTCAAAATCAGGAGCTCTTCTGACTTCATCGAAGATTGTGTAATCCGGTCTAACGAGTAATAGAATATCGACTGCTTTCTCAAAACTTCCTTCCAATGGTCCATACTGAGTTACCTCGATTGGAACCTGTAAATCCCTTGGAGATTCGAAGGTTTTTACTATTTTCTCCTTTGAAACATAAAAGTCTGCTAAGCTACTGGCAAATGTACTCTTGCCAGAGCCTGGAGGACCAGATATAATTATTCCTTCAGCTCCACTTGACAGTTTCTCGGTCAACTTTTTTGAAATCGAATAATCATCAAGGCTCAGTTTTACAATTGGTTTAACAATGGTTACTTCAATTGCATCCGAGAATGGTGGCCTAGTAATAGATATTCGGTACTTGCCATATTGTATTACTGTTGCACCACTTCTACTTATTTCGACTTTTCCTATCCCGCTGACTCGTGATGCTTCACTTATTTCAGTAATTATAGATGAGATTTCTTTATGCGAAGTAACATTCGCCTTGAGTCTTGTAAGTTTGAAGTTTCCAGGGATCCCTTTTTTTGCGAAAGGACAAACACCTTCCTTTAAGTGTACACTCATTGTACTTTCATCAAAATAATCTTCGAACGAAAGATTCGAGGTTTTGGGCGGATTGGCTATATACATGGAATCTACTCCCTGAGCTTCCGCAACTAACGATTGGACTAGATCTGCAGTTACGAGAGTCGCATTCTCATTCAGAGCTAAATCTTTGATAATAGCATCGATTCTACCACGCTTGGCTAACTTTATATCCTCAAGATTTGGTCTCTCTCCCGCAAAACTAAGTGCTACCTGTTTTCTAAAACATAGATCTCTGATCCTTCGAACCTCTTCCAGACCTACAAATCCATGTTCTTTATTGACTGAGGCTTGGGACTGAAGCTCATCTAATACGGCCAATGGGATGATTACTTCATTGCCACTTTTGATCTTCTCAACTTCTAGCATCCTTGTTACTTCGCCATCGATGATTATGCTCGTATCCACCACGAACTTTTTGAAATCCACTAATTCTGGATTAGAATTACATCCTAAAGTATTTTGTTTTCAGTTTAAGTGTTCTTCGACCAAACATTCTGTAGAATCCGTATCCTACATCGCATTTATTATTAAATAAATGCAAAGAATCGTCAATCAAGATTTGAACTTGGACTTGATAATTTGTAACTTGGTCATTCGACAGGGCGTTTGATCTCAAGTGAGGTCAAAATTCGAAAAGTACTTTAAAAAGAAAATAGGATTATGAGCTATGAAACTGAAAGGTAAGGTCGCTATTATTACCGGAGCAACAGGAGGAGTAGGCAAAGTTACAGCTAAGAGGTTACTTTCGGAGGGATGCAAGATTGTGCTCATCGGAAGGGATAGGAATAAGTTAACGGAAATTAGCACTAGTCTCGGTAACAAGCGAGATACTTTGGCAATTCGTACTGATATCACTAAGGAAGCCGAAGTTCTTAATGCCATTGAGCAAACAATTTCTAAGTTTGACACAGTCGATATACTAGTGAATAGTGCTGGTGTGATTAGCGATCCTACCCCTTTTCATTTAATGAATGACGACCAGTGGAATTTGCTAATCAATGTCAATCTAATTGGCACATTTAGAGCTATAAAATCTGTGTTGCCTATAATGATCGAGAAGAATGCTGGTAATATTATAAATATCTCTTCTTTACTTGGAATTAGGTCAATCGCCAATGTTCCGCTTTCAGTATACGGTGTGACAAAAGCAGGGGTAATAATGTTAACAAAGAGCATTGCTGTTGAATATGGCCAGTACGGCATCAGATGCAATTGTATCGCACCCTCTACAATTAAAAGTCCTATGATAGAACCTTATCTTCAAGATGATAATGCAAGACACATGCTCGAATCCTCTTTTCCATTGCGTAGCATAGGAGAACCAGAGGATATTTCCGGAGTGGTGAGCTATTTGTGTTCTGAAGATGCGAAATGGATTACTGGCACTGTTATCAGGGTAGATGGTGGAATTTCCGCCAAACAGTAACGCTTTTTTACAATCTAAACTAAGAATAGATCTAGTAACTAGGTATTGGATTAATCAATAAAAACCATTATGGGAGACTTTTGCTAATCTTTTTGACTTCTGGAATGATGCTAACAGTTATGATTTCATGAACATTCTCCGTTTTGGCATCAAACGAAAGTAGTAATACATAATTCAGCGTATTGTCTGAATCAGTTATTGGAATAGTTGCTCTTATAAGCTTGGAATAATGCGAGCTTGCATAGTGAATTTTTCCAAGATGATACTGCCATCTAAGTCTTGTGTATTGCCTTGTTGCTGCGGTGATGGAGTATTGCGCTCTTTGTTCTGGAGTTAAAAGAGGCTTTAGTCCCTCTCTTTCCGCTACTCCTAACAAAACACCTTCATCATTTGCAAGTCCTGCAAATCTAACAGACTTATCTAGCTGAATAATTCGATCACATGATTCCTGTAAAATATCTTTCAATACCTTTACTACAACGATAGGCATATTTGGATTTTTATGAATTTAGGTCTAGGTAGAAAAAGGCTTAATTGTGTTAACTTCTACTGTTTTCCGCAAAATTACACATTTAGTGAAAAACCTGAACGAATACTATTAATTTGATCTAGCCCGAGAATGTAGCACTAGATACTTTTGAAAAAGACAGCATTCACACCTGAAAACCCAATTCGCATCGGAATTATAGGAGGAGGGCAACTTGGAAAAATGCTATGTCAGGAAGCAAAACGAATGTCGCTAAATGTTGTAATACTAGACCCAGACCCAAATTGTCCGGCAGCTAAGCTGTGCGATGACTTGATAGTTTCTGACTTTAAAGATGACTCTTCGCTTAGGTTGTTAGCAAGCAGATCAGATCTGCTAACTTACGAAATCGAGCTGACCAATACAGCTGTTCTAAGAGAACTAGGACTAAAAAATCACAAAATCAATCCATCGCCCGAAACGCTGTACATGATACAAAATAAGTACCGACAAAAAAGCATTATGAAGAAAAATATGATTCCAGTTCCAAATTTTGCCATCGTTAATTCAGAGGAGGATTTAATTCGGAATGCAAGGGCCTACGGTTTTCCGGTCATCCTTAAAGCATGTGAAGATGGTTATGACGGTAGGGGGAACTATTTGATAAGATCCCCTGATGATATTCACAATGCTTTAAAATATTTTCGTGGAAGACAATGTATGCTTGAAAAGTTTGTCAAGTTTGAAAAGGAAATATCGATCATGGTTGCAAGAAATTTGAGCGGCCAGATTGAATGTTTCCCGGTGGCTGAAAATCGGCATAAACAGGGAATCTTAGATCGAACTATAGTCCCAGCTCGAGTATCTGATCAAGTCAAGAAAAAAGCTAGAAAACTTGCTTGCGACATCATGCATGTTTTTAGAACTGCTGGTATATTCGGAATAGAAATGTTCGTAACCGCCGACGAAAAGGTATTACTAAACGAAATTGCTCCTCGTCCTCACAATTCTGGTCATTATACGATAGAGGCGGCCTCAATTTCTCAATTTGAACAACACTTGCGCGCGATCCTGGACCTCCCACTGTCTAAACCTGAACTATTGTCATCTGCAACAATGTACAACATTCTAGGGCCCGATGGTTTACAAGGGGAATATACCTTAGAAGGGATAAATTCACTCTTTGCAATTCCGAGTGTAAAACTGCATCTCTATGGGAAACCTGTAACTAAGCCTCGTAGAAAGCTTGGTCACATAACAGCTCTTTCGAGTTCATTAAGACAATCTATGCGAAGAGCAGAAGACGCTAGTCGAGTATTGAAGATAGTTAAGACAAGGTGAAGGTGACCGAGAATGACAGATATCAAGGTAGGTATTTTGATGGGGAGCGAGTCTGATCTCAAAGTGATGTCAGAAGCTGCAGACATTATGAAATTTTTTGATATAAGATATGAACTCAAGATAGTTTCTGCCCACAGGACTACGAATAAAATGATAGAGTATGCTCGGACTTGCAGGTCACGAGGAATTAGAGTGATCATTGCTGGGGCAGGAGGTGCAGCCCATCTACCTGGAATGTTAGCGTCCCTAACAACGCTGCCTGTAATCGGAGTCCCTATTAGAGTTTCATTTGATGGTATAGATTCTCTCTTCTCAATCGTACAAATGCCCTTTGGAGTGCCTGTAGCTACGGTGGCGGTCAACGGTTCTAAGAATGCAGGCCTTTTGGCTTGTCAGATCCTCGCGATTGAAGACGAAGGATTATCAGAGAAGCTTTGTAATTATCGAAAAGATATGGAGCAGAATGTATTACGAAATGCGGAAGAAGTTGAAAAAGAAGTTAACCTAGATTGAATTTAGGTTTGTCAAAGGAGTTTTGGATTACGCCTTCATTCTTCGCCCTTCATCTGTTTCCTGGTTTTAAATATAGGCTTGATTCCTAAAGACGTATAGTCGCCAGTTGAACACGTGAAGCATAATTCGTCTTCTGGAATTCCTATGGCTTGTGCTAGTGTAGAATTGTCATTATATGCTGTGAAGTCGGCACCAATGACTTTTGATATTGTCTGACTAATCTTCTGTATGGACGTTTCATTCTTCATCTCTTGATACGCAATAAGTTCTTCTTGAGATGGAAAATCAATTCCAGCGTAACAGGGATACCGAATCGGTGGATATGTAACTATCATACTAATTTCCTTCGCACCCGCAGCGCGTAACATTCTCACAATCGAATGAGAGCTAGTGCCTCTAACAATGCTGTCGTCTATGACTACGACTTTTTTCTTCTTGAGGACCTCCTTGATTGGTATGATCCCTTTATTGATCTCTACCCTTGTCTCTCCGTAGGGTTCTATGAAACTACGCATAGAACCCTTTTTACTATATCTATTTTTTAGAAGGCCTTCCTCAAATGGCAGACCTAACTCCTCGGAGTATCCGAGCGCTGCTGGCCTAGCTGAATCAGGTACAGGAATTACTAAATCAGCATCTAGGATGGGATATTTTTTTGCAAGCAATCGTCCAATTCGTTTACGAGCCACGTATACATTCACCCCTTCCATAATACTAGTTGGGTGGGCAAAATAAGTAAATTCAAAAGCGCAATGAGAATGAGGTTCTTGTGCAAAACGCTCACTCTTAATTCCATCCTTGTCAAGTTTTATGATTTCTCCGGGATGTACGTCTCGTACTAACTTAGCACCAACTGCAGAAAAAGCACACGATTCCGATGCGATCATATAGGTGTTCGTTTCTTCGTGATTTCCCAGAACCAAGGGTCTAAAGCCCTTGGGATCCCTCGCAGCATATACCGAGCCGTTGTCAGTCAGGAACATGAAGCAAAATGATCCAATCATCTCGCCTTTCAGGATGGAAATAGAATCCCTCATGCTATGATTATTCTCTAAATGCATAATTAGTCTCTGGGCAGCGATAAGAGTATCACTCATTGTATGGGGTGTAAATGTACAACCTCCAACCATGCCAGATAGTTCTTCTACGTTAGCTATCGTACCATTATGGGCTACGCACAGATCCTTTACCTTTATGGGCTGGGCATTACTCAATGTACTCTTACCAAAAGTAGAGTATCGAACATGACCAATAGCGATGTGAGATCTAAATTTTTTGGAAATGCTTCTGAATTCAGAGGCAGAGGCGGAGACCAGACCTAGTCTTTTGAATGGTGTTTTCCCAGGTACGGCAATCCCCCATGCTTCCTGACCACGGTGCTGCAATGCCCTCAAGCAATCGATTACAAGCGGAGTGACATTATCACCAATTATTGAAAACGCGCCAAATACGCCGCAATTCTCATGCACCATTACTATGACCACAATAATTCATTTGACTCATACTGCTGGTGTTCTCGTATGATAAGCATGAATACACGTTGCAATCTTTTGCGAATCAAAGGTATCTAGATCTCTCGCAATCGACTAAAAAATGTGTCGCACAAACGAACTAGGATATTTTTGAATAGCACTAGGACAATTGTAACGATGTACTCGCTAATTCCCGATTAGTCCATAGTAAAATTCAATCGAAAGAATTGCGTTCCATGATTGCTCCTAGGTTCCCATAGCTCTGAATAATACTCTTTTGAGACAAAATTACTGGAGATCCGATTTTATTATGGTTTAAGAAAGATTCTGATCCGCGGTTAGTCGTCTTTCCTATTTCCGAAAATTCCAAGCCACTGATTGCCGATAGTATAGTGTTAACTCTATTTCTCTTATTAGTACTTAAAATGTAGCGAGAAGCGGTCTCAGAGAATAGCAGATTGGAAATACTGGAGCATGAATTAGGAATTCTGTCTAAGTCAACCTGGAAGCAATTCCCACCACACACGGCCATCTCGCATAAGGTTATAACAAGACCTCCCTTAGAGCAATCATGAAGAGATCTTACAACATTCTCACGAATTAGCGTTAGGACCGCCTGAGCATTTCTCCTGTCAGCCTTCAAATCCACAATTGGTACTTTTCCACTTGTAGTATGGCCAGTGGTTTCATAATATTCTGACCCTCCCATTTCATCTTTAGTGTTACCAATCATAAAAATCGATTCATCAGAGTTGAATCCTGGCTGCATGATCCAATCTGACCGATCTATCAGTCCAATTGCGCCAATCACGGGTGAATGTTTTATGGGACCTTGGTTGTTCTCGTTATAAAAGCTAACCTTGCCGCCAACTACTGGCAATCTCATGAACTCGCAATAATCTATAATCGCTTGAACAGATTGCTTGAAAGCCCAGAATATTTGAGGGTTTTCTGGACTACCAAATTGGAGGTGATCAATGATTGCCATTGGCTTGCCACCAGTAGAAATAATATTTCTACAAACTTCTGATAAAATACATAAGGTCCCATGATATGGATCTAAATTGCACTGTTTTGAATTGCCATCAAGTTTGACTGCTAGGAATTTTCCGTTCTCTAATCTAATAACACTAGAATCTGCCTTACCAGGTTTCAATACCGTCCTAATACCAACTTCATGATCAAATTGTTCATAGATCCATTCTTTGCTCGCTATGTTAGGATTGGCCAGCACTTTGAGAATGTTTTTGTAAAGGTCAGTAGGGCGTTCACGAAAGTACGGATTTCGATCGTCTGACCTAAGTTGAGGAGGAATTGAATCCCTGTCAATTAGTGGTGCACGACATATAAACTCCGAAGGCATATTCAGAATCACGTCACCTGAGTTTTTGATGACTAAGTTTTTACCTTTAATTACGGATCCTATAATGGAATAGCTTAAATTATATTTCCTTAATATCTCAATCAATAATGCTAGATTAGTCTGACTAGAAATAACGAGCATTCGCTCCTGAGACTCGGATATGATAATTTCTGATGGCAACATTCCATCTTCTTTGACATGTATTTTCGAAATATCAATTTCTAGTCCTTTTGATAGAGTTACTGAAATCTCTGAGAGACAGCAAGAAAGTCCTCCACCGCCAAGATCTTTCATGGCATTTACACAACCTTTATCAACTGCTTCTAATACTGCCTCCATTAGAAGCTTCTCTGTAAAGGGGTCTGGTATTTGCACTGCGGATCGATCTTCCCCACTTAGGTTCTTTGAAGCAAATGAAGAACCATGGATGCCGTCTCTTCCTGTCGCTCCTCCTATCAAGAGAATTATATCCCCTTTACTAGTTCGATTCCGAATAATCTTATCTCGCTTGCTAATTCCGATCGCGGCTACATCAACCAGGCAATAATTACTAAACCCCCTATCAAATTCAACTTCCCCTCCGACGGTAGGAATACCTATACAATTTCCATAATCGGAAATTCCTTTGGTAACGTTTCGCAATAACCATCTGGAACCCTGTGAATATCTTTTATTAGAATTATTTAAAGGATAAAATCTAAGTGCATTAAGCAAAGCAATAGGCCTGGCACCAAGTGATAGGATATCTCTGATTACGCCACCTACACCAGTCGCTGAGCCACCATACGGTTCAATAGCAGAGGGATGATTGTGACTTTCGATATGTATTGCGAGTACATAACCTAGACCAATATCCAGCAGAGCAGCGTCAGAAGCAAGCCCAGATAGGACAAACTTGCTACGATTAGGAAATTTTCTGATTAGCTTTTTTGAAGATTTGTAAGAGCAATGCTCAGACCATTCAGCGCTGATCACATCAAGCTCGAACTCACTAGGTTTACGACCCAATTTTTTTCTTAGATATCTGCATTCGTCAGGGGTAAGTTCAGACATTTCAATTTCTCCTATGAGGTCTAATGCCGCAATAGATGATTTCTTAAAGATTCGAATACACCAGACTCTCCGGGCAGTACATCCTCTCTTGTTCGAGTCGAGATTGCTCTCTCGGGGTGAGGCATCATGCCTACTATATTACCCTGTTCATTGGATACCGCTGCAACATTATTCATCGATCCATTGATATCGTTGTACGCATATCTTATTATTATCTGATTGTTCCTCTCAAGTTTTCTATAGGCTCGATTATCAATCACGTATCGGCCCTGGCCGTGAGCGACTGGAATTGATATCGATTCACCCTTCTCGAACATAGTTGTAAATGGAGTAGTATTATTTTCTACCACAAGGCTCGCTGATTTACATACAAATTTGTGGGAAGAATTAACTGTTAATGCGCCTGGAAGAAGATTCGATTCAACCAGGATCTGAAAACCATTACAAATCCCTAATACCGGCACGTTCTGTTCAGCAATCTTTTTCAACTCTCTTATGACTGGGCTATGGGCAGCGATTGCTCCGGCTCGTAAGCTATCACCATAAGTAAACCCACCAGGAACTATGAAAGCATCATAACCACTTAGATCATTCTTGGTGTGCCATATAAGCTCAGGTTCCAATCCTGAATATTTTGAAAGAACTGTAAAGACGTCCCTTTCACAATTACTGCCTGGAAAAACTAGTATACCAACGCGGGGCATAACCCTTAATTGAAATCAATCTGAATTTAATAATTTCTTTACTAGTACACGAAATGAAGCTGAACAGATTAAAGCCATTTCGAGGGCTGCCCTAAGAAATTGCAAAATGCAACTTAATTCGAAAGACCACTATTTTCCTGTAAACATGATGAAAATACGATTTGACAAGGTTATTACCCAACTGTAATAAAATTCATGGTGCCTAGACGTGCAACCTGCAGTTCAACAATAATGTAATCAATTTGAAAGGGATTTCACAACATTCACTGTACAAGAACTTATGATTGGGTTAAATATTCTCAATTCTTCACACATCCTCCTAACCATTTTCTCTGCTTGTTCAGCATTTTTAGCTTTCACTATCATTTTTAATGACTTTGCCGTTCGAACAGACTCGACCACTGAATATCCCTCTTTCATTATCAAGTCACGGAGTATTGTTTCACCTTCGGGATCGCTGACATAAGGCTTATTCTCGATATTAACGAGCACTATGAATCTTGACTTGATCGTGTTGATGTTCATCTGTTATTTGTATAAAAATAGGTTTTAATTAAAGAAAATCTCAGGCCAATAAAGTATTAATAACGTCATATCGGAAGAACTCGATCAACACCGAATGTCCGGTCATGTAGCTCAGCCTGGTCAGAGCGAAGGTTTTGTAAACCTTAGGTCGTGGGTCCAAATCCCACCATGACCTATGACTTTATTATATTTTCGCCTCTTTGGCATTAGCTGAGGAGCGGACACAATGGAAAAATTTTCTTACTAAGATTAATGTTTAAGTAATGAAGTATTTATAAAATGCCGGTTCAGAGGTACGGGGTTGAAACTTATACGACGAGGCAAGGTCAAAGATATCTATGAATTAGAAAATGGCCATTTGCTACTCCATTTTTCAGATCGCATTTCGGCATATGATGTCAAAATGGCAACTATGGTACCACAAAAAGGAAAGATCTTATGTCGTTTTGCTAAATTTTGGTTCGAATATCTCGATTTTCCGAATCATATGATATCAGTACCTAGGGAAGATATTATGGAGGTCCAAAAACTAAACATAGTGCCTCTAGAATTTGTCGTCAGAGGATACTTATATGGTAGTCTATTTGAGAGGTTCAAGCGTAGTAATAACACTGGAGGTCTGTTTGATGATTCATTCAAACCCGTGAAAGCAGCAAAACTGCCTCATCCAATATTAGACACCTCAACTAAATCTGAATTGCATGATCTACCTATCACCAAAGCACAAATTCTAGAGGCTAAACTATTGACTACAAGAGAATTTGAGTTCCTAGAACAAGAATCGATTTTATTGTACAAAAAAATGAATTCACTTGCCGAGAAGGCAAAGTTCATTATTGCTGACGTAAAGTTTGAATTCGGTAGAGATTCTGATAATAAAATAATTCTAGCAGATTCGATAGGTCCCGACGAGTTTAGACTTTGGTTGATGTCAAACTATATTCCCGGACACGAACAAATTAGCTACGATAAGCAGATTCTTAGAGATTGGTTAAAAAGTTCAGGGCGTTTGCAGCAGATACAGAATAATTTGCTGAAGCATGATTCACTTGTGGTACCGTCTGAAATTACTGAAGAAATAACTAGAAGATATAATTTTGCATTTAATGAGATTTCTGGGCAGGCAACCTGAATCGAGCAGCACTTTATGACATCGAATTGTATCTGTTATTCGGAGATTATTTTCATTAATCCTTTTGATGAAGGATCCTGTAGCTGTCCTATCATTTCCTCAGGCATGTCGGCTGATGCTTTATCGCAATTAATACATAAAGTTCTGGAAGAGATAAAATTTGATTTCCTCATAACTATATCTGTTTGACTTGATAGAGACAAATTCTTATCTCCGGTGCCATTGATTATTGCAGTGACATTTCCGACTAAAATCTCGATTTTAATTCTGTTATGATCATCTTGGATCCTTCTTTTCAAAACTTCGTTTAGATTTTTGCAAGCCTTGCTTGCTTTTACTCCTAGAATGCAATCGCCCCGGGGGCTCAAATGGGAGTCTGTAGTGACTTCAATGGTTCTAGTATGAAGACACCTCACATTTGGATGACCGTAAAAGATTATTTCATCCTCCGGCATTTCTAAAGCATGACGTGGTGATAACATGAGATATAAAAATTATGAAGGTAAACTTAAATTAAACTGTAGAAAGTAGTAAAAAATGTATTGTTACCAGCAGCAGCAGGATATGATAGAGCGATTACTGTATTTTCTCCAGACGGGAGACTTTATCAAGTTGAATATGCAATA
>DATBGR010000632.1:0-7666 GCA_036557905.1 Nitrososphaeraceae archaeon
CATTTGCTATATATCCTGTTGGACTTTGCACTCTTATGATCACCTCGCCCCCGCTAACACGTTTAATGTCAAAATCTTTGTGTTCGGTAAAAGGGACCTTTACTATTAATGTCAACTTGTCTTTACCGTTGTGGACTACAGATAATGGATTTCCATGATAGAAAATCATCATGGGATTTTCCTGCCCAAACAACATATTTGCATTCAAACGCAGCAATTCAATACCAGCCAATTCTGATTGATATAGAGGTATTTCTCTAACCGGGATTGGATAGAAATTGATTCTCGCTTCCTCTATCTTCATTTTTTGAAAATTTGACCAATTTTTAAAGTAGATATCAGTTGGATTACTCATTTTTTCCGATGTCGCGGCTGGCCAGATTTTATTAATTACTGCTAGGTCGACATTGATTCCATATAGGCTTGCCAGCATTAGAGATCTTTTGGCATTTTCTATACTAAATGAATCAGGGTTAGCAACTAATCTAATACTTGTTGTTCTGTGATCGGTAATGATTTTTTCTAGGCTTTTAAGCCGATCAAAGAAATCTTCTTCGAATTGTGAGATATTATTAGGAGTTGAAATAACAGAGAAAGTCTGAAATATTTTCGAAAAACCAGAAAAGAGGCCAAAAAGTCCCATTAATTTTCTACCAACGCTGCCTACAAGCTTAGGAAGATACAGATATCGCAATGCTTCGCCAGAGGCAGGCATATCCATAACTACTGCATCATACGAATTATCGCGTATGATTTCTTCAATTTTCAGCAAAGAAAACAACTGAGTCATTCCTGGCATCATTGCGATTTCATATGATATGCTCTCATCTAATCCTTTTTGTGTGAATAGTGAAACCATGTAAGAAAGCAATTTATCATATTTTTTGTTAATCTCGGCAAGGGGGTCGATTTGCAGTAAGAATAATTTTGGCATAACCTCATGTGCACCATAGCTCTCAGAAATCTCATTTGGGAGCATAAACGCATCGCCCAAAGTATGCGCCGGGTCTGACGAAATCAACAATGTATTGTGATCTTGGTCGGCCAGTTTAATGGCCGTGGACGAGGATGTGACGGTTTTACCGGTACCACCTTTTCCGGTATAGATTATTAGTCTCATGTTCTGATGTCAATCCAGTTAGTGATAGATACTAAGATGAGGTAGTAGAAACAAAATTGATAAGGCCATAATTGGTTCTTATCGTCCTTCTAACTGCCATATTGTATCTGTATATAGTCTTCGAATACTCCTCTAATACGGGCATCATTTGATCTAATGAATCACTCAGATAAAAACCAGGACAGTCCCCTGTAAACTGGAATGTAGCATGTACTACAGGCAAATTATCCTCAACATTTATCCACGACGCGAACGGGTATAACCAACATACTCCAGGTTTTTCCGGATGTAGTTCGCATGCGCCCTCTTGGCTCAAGAATCTACAACGAACAGGTGTTCCATCCTCATCTTCACTCTCATCTTGCTTTCGCTTCAAAGAAAGCATAGAAAATAAAGTAGAGATATTTCCTTTTTCGTCTTTTTCATTCCAATTCGATATTCTTGTTTCATTTTTGAGAAAATCTGACTGTAGATTGTACCCCATTTTTCGTGTTATTACGTGTACGTCATCACTAGTCAGGGGCAGCCTACCTTGCCGATCGCAACAATTATGGCAATCTGGCCACAAGCATTTCCACAATACAAACAGACTTTCTGTTGATAGAGTTGGGATATGGAATGTGACCTTATCTACTCTTAAAGTGGTATCAAATACGTCCTTTCTATTTCCTAGCTGCAAATCATAAATCTGAGGTTCTATGGACCAAATTTTCGACAAAAGCTCGAGGGATTCCCTTATAGACGATGATGAGGAATTGTATTTTGCCAACTTCGAGATAGATATTAGATAGTTGGACCTTTAAATGTGCCTAAACTGTCGTTTCTATAGAACAGAGTCAAGGCAGTCGTATTCAGCTATTTTGCTTTATACTATTTGCTGTTCATATAGGTTATTCAATTGGAGAAATTGTATTTCACTGACCTAACTTAAGAGTCTGATGGGCCTTATCTAACAATCTTACATAATATTAAAATATGCAACTGTACCTACTATAGCTCAATTCTATTCCAGAAATCGTATAATCACTACCCAATCAATTCCATCAATCCTGCAACCAGTTTGTTGACGTGCCTGGACAGATCCAAT
Source organism: Nitrososphaeraceae archaeon (assembly GCA_036557905.1). Classification (GTDB taxonomy): domain Archaea; phylum Thermoproteota; class Nitrososphaeria; order Nitrososphaerales; family Nitrososphaeraceae; genus JARBAU01. The sequence goes on from DATBGR010000632.1 coordinate 2,208, forward strand.
TGTACTATGGAGGATTTTTAACTCATAATAAAATATGGCTCAATACTATGCATTATTGTAAGTGCTTATTGATGGTAGGCCCACACATATAAAGTTTGGATTCGTTGTCAGACCAAGTTTGAAATACTTAACATACTAACGAACGGAGGGTGAAACATTGAGTGCAGATTGTGGGCTCTGTGGTAGTATTTGGACACCTACTATTTTATCGGCAGTCTTCTTGTTTCCATAAGCATCATTATATGTTATGTGGATTGTCAAAATTTCAAGGGTACCACCTACAGCGATGCTAGGAAATATGGCAGTATCTACTTTTTTTACTTGATTAACTTGCACTGATCCGATGTTGAAAGTGCTACTACCTAAAATTATGAGAGGAATAATATTATTTTGTTGGACTACGTTATTTGAAATAGATAGATTTCCTACCGCGGGGGTAATGATATTGTTGGCGGTAGCGGCTTGAGTTCTCGACATAACATCGGCAATGACGCCGTTAGCTATTGCGGATCCCTCATTTCTAATAACAAGTGCTACTTTAGTCGGAGATCCTGGATTTGCGGATAGTACGTTCAACTGACTTGCAGATAATAGTGATGCAAGGCTCCTACTTCCGTTCAATAATTGTGATTCTGGAATTGCAAAAACGTCCAATATTACCTTGCCGCTAAGTTCAAATGGAACATCAATAGTTCGCGAAGTTGACTCAAATGGCGTTACTCTATTCGTGGTTTTTAAATTTGATTTATCCCTTGCATTTAGTTTGTCAAGGGATTTTAATATCTGGACCGTCGCTGTAGCATTAATTTGTCGTGAGAGACTAAATGTCCGAGCTTTAGACGCTGTATTAAATTCTGAGTTTATCTTCCTCTCTTGCTCGAGTGTAAAGAAATGTAGCCTAAGCGATCCATGATAAAGTTTTCCGACCTGGGCTGAAGACTCTACATACACTGGGAAGTATAGAACGAATGTTTGTCCAGCTTTAACTAGTCCGTTATAGCTTGCGACTGCAGTCCTGTCATCATCAGTGCCATTTGAAGCGTTATTGCTACTACTGGTCGTCAGACTAGAGTTTAGTATACTAGAATTACCTGCAGGAACAATAGAAGGAACATTTCCATTTGTGTTTGTCAATTTAGTGACAGGGTCATTATCATCCAGAGGAACTACTGCATGAAATCCAGCCGGTAGCTGTAATGTACCTCTAATACTAGTAACGTCTACAAAGCCTCTATTGATCAGTACTACTGCCAATATTGAATTTCCCTCTCCTGGTCCTACCTCTTGCCTAATTACAGGCTGCAATGGCGATGCGGGAGTTCGGTCGGAAGACGACCCAGCGTCAATACCTCCAGGAGCAGTGTTGTCCGTCCAGTAAGAATTCACAAATTGGAATCTGACCGGCCCATCAGTTATATTCTTGAAAGTCGCGCTAGATGTTGATTTGGTTTTGTTTATTGAGAGGTTCTTGCTGATTAGTAAAAATCTAGATTTGGGAATGATTGAGGAATTGGAATTTGAATTGCTGTTCCGTATGTTATTACCACAAACAAATGTATTGTTCTGCTGAGTCTGCGTAGGTGAATTTGAACTATTTGCTGATGATTTTGCAATTTGTATGTTACCACAAAAAATATTCTGTTTCTGAGACATTGGTGGAGAGGTATTTGAAAAATTTGAAAAATTGGATGAAAATAACATCGAGGGCGCGCTAGGCGTAAATTCAGCCTTTGTCGGCTGAAGTATTTTGGGGAAAATATTTAGGTCAGGTAGTTGTCTTGCTGAGCTAATTGAACCTGTCAATAGAAGAAAGATGCTCATAACCGCAACTACACAATTTACTCTATTATAATAACAATGAAATATTTGCTTTTTATTATTCGTATTATTTTTGATAAATCTTTTTGAATAAGGTAGGCGCATCGTCTTTTTGTTGTTTTGCGACTTACAGATATATGGATGATGGAGATTTTAAATTAATCTTTACATTTATCGATTTCATCTTAACAAAGTATAGATGGATTTTAAAATACCCCCAAGCCGTACATTCGACGAATGTATCGAATGATTTTTATAAGTAAAAGAAGTTAAATAAATTTGACAGGATAATATATCTAACGATAGTATCATTTGGGGAGAGTTAAATTACTATGAATAGACATTACGGTTACAGATATGATACCGAGACACTGAAGGTTGAAAATCTTACAAAGGTATACATCTCTTCTATGGGCAAGGTAGTTCCGTTAAAAAACGTATCCTTTACTGTAAACAAGGGTGAGTTTGTATCTATAGTTGGGCCATCGGGTAGTGGTAAATCAACCCTTATGAATATGCTAGGGGCACTAGATAGACCTACATCCGGCAAAGTATTTATTAATGGAATTGATATATTTACTTTAAACGATTCCCAGCTTTCTACTTTAAGAAATGATACAATTGGCTTTATCTTCCAGTCTTATAACTTGATTAATAGAACGACCGTTTTGAAGAATGTAGAGTTTCCTGGAATTACTGGTGGAATGAGCGACAAAGATAGACGACGCCGTGCAGAAAGACTGCTGGGATTTCTTGGTATTCGAGATAAAGCTAAGTTCAAACCAACTAATCTTAGCGGTGGCCAGCAACAAAGAGTAGCAATCGCTAGAGCATTAATGAATAATCCGAAAATTATCCTTGCAGATGAACCTACTGGCAATCTGGATACAAGAACTGGCGAGGATGTTTTCAGTTTACTAACGATGCTTTCAAACAAATTTTCGAGAACGATAATAATGGTCACACACAATCCAGATCTAGCTGCCAGAACCGATCGAGCGATCCACATCCGTGACGGCACTATTGAAAAAGAAGTTGTAAATGTTGAAAATTAATATTTTAAATCTTCGCATCCATAAAAATCTCATAACTATAACGTGCTTAATATCGATCCTTATTAGTGGATCCATTTCAAGTATGGATGGAGTCTTAGCCGTATCAACTACATCTTCTCCTCCAACTTCAGTACTGCACCCTATTCCAATGAACGGAACTCCGGATCAGTCCCTAATCCATATCACTGCAGGTAAGGTCCAGAATTTTAACTTCAGCATCAGCGGATCTTCCAATAGCCAAGGGAACACAAAATCACTGCAAGGCTTTAATTCTCAGGACCAACCATTGCCTAGAATTTCCGATTTGGCCATTTCGTTGGTATCACAATCTGCCTCAGTGAGGATACTCGGCGATACACACTGGAATTTGCAAAGTATAAGACCTGGTTCGAATATCGTACTATCCACTAAAGTTTACGCGTCACCAACCTTGATAGGATCCCCAGTTTTTTTTACAGTAACTATACAATATATCCAAAACGGGCAGCAGATAAAAACTGATTCTTTTGATATAGGTGCAATCGTGGTTGGCGACATTAAATTAGAAATTAATAATGTAAGTATCAGATACTTAGGTAGTACCCCAAACCTCGTCGGCAACTTATTGAATGAGGGCAATACTCCAGCACTCTTTACTAATGTCCAAATGGTTCAGTCTGAAGGACTAAGGAACAACAACACGACAAGCTCACAAAGTGTAGCTCGTGGGATAACGATCTTACCATTATCCTCAGATTATCTTGGCAGTATTCCAGCAAACTCTCCTATACCCTTCAATATTCCGCTCAAGATAATCAAACAGCAAAATCGAGTGTCCGAAGATCAAAATAGCATCAATACTTTAATTAGGGATAATGGAGTGCAACGAGACTCCCAAAATACGTTAGAGAAATCTACGGGGTCCCTAAATGTGCCAAAACCGACTATTGTACAGTCAGAGAGCCAACCTTTATTGTATCCGGTGGCACTGAATATAACCTACAGTGATGATCTAAAAAACCCCCATCAATTAATAATAAAAAGAACCGTAGGACAGAACTTTGAACTAGGACAAGTATCTAACCTTCAGAACAAATTTGATATTAGCAGTCCCAATCAAATACAAAATATTCAAAGTACTGGAGGAAGTTTCTTTACTAATGGTTTTGTCGATTCTTATTGGGCTGCAAACTCGTCAGTCTGTTCAGCAAATAGCAATTCTTCTTCTTTGTCTGTATGCTCATCCACTTCTTCAGCGCTTCCCATACCTCCTCAGCAAGAAGTTGGTCCTGGGGAAGGACAATCGATATTTGCAGTAGTATTAAGTAACACAGAATTTTCGGATATTAACGGAATAATCGGATATCTCACGCTTCCACCTGGATTCACCTCTGCGACTAGTATGGGAGGCTCACTAGGCAACAATGGTCAGACTTCTAAAATTCAACAAACCGATATTTCCAATCTACAACCACAAGGCATCCAGCAACAGCAGACAGCGATTGCCAGTTTTACCAACGTAGTAAAATCAGGCCAGACTTACACCCTTTATTTTAAGGTAAATATTGGTAAGGGTGTAAAGGTGGGTGACTACAACGCATCACTTAGAATATTCTATTTTAAGGTACCATCTCTTGAGCCAGGATTATATAATTCTCAAACATTTATGATACCCTTCTCACTGCCTGGCAAGGTTATTTTAGATGCAAGTTCCAAGACTACTAGTTTAAAGCCTGGGTTGTCCAATACTGCCGTCATAGACATCAAGAACAAAGGAACAGCCGACGCGAATAGCGTTCTTGTCACTATTACAGGCATAAGTGGTAACAGTATTGCAAATAATGTTGTTGTCAACCAGCCAGGGACTACAAGCAACAGTAACAACACCCCTACTACTACCACTAATCCTGGGCAAGTAACCACTACATCTCCGACTTCTAGTATTCCGACCGTGAACCTAGGAGCCAGAACGTTCAACTTAGGAACTATACCAGTTAATGGCACCGCAGAAATCGATCCCATCATTTATCCTTCAGAGTCCGCTGGTGGGACTTTACAAAACTTGAATCTTCAAATTTCATATACTGCTTCTACTGGCGATTCAAAGAATACAGGTGCATCTGTAGGATTGCTTGTTTTGCCGACTCCTCCAGAAGCTGGAATCAGCGTAGGACCATCGGGTACCTCTACGAACAGCAACGGATCTCTGAATAATAACCAAGGTGATAATTCAAATGGAATTACTGCTTCAGGCGTTACTGCAAGTGCCTATTCTTTTAACGATCACAAACAAGAAAGTCAAGGTCTTCACTCTACTTCATACCCGAAACCCACGACGGAATATCAGAAACCAGAATATGCTACATTTATAGCGAATGGCGGCAATTCGCTTCACAACCAAGGTCAGCATATGTACAATATTGCCTATGGTGCTACTGTAAATAGCCCACACACGAACGTTTTGAGCAGTAACAACTTGAACAATAATCTAAATAGTTCTTCGCTCATTCTCACAGCAGGTAAGGTACAAGACATGAAATTCACCATTTCTAATAACAACGATTTTCCGCTCACTAATGCGGTAGCATCAATAGCATCAGAATCAGA
>DATBGR010000633.1:0-5228 GCA_036557905.1 Nitrososphaeraceae archaeon
AATTAATCGTCTAGTCAGAACAAGGGCAGTAGATAGCGAGGATAATGACAAGAATAAGAAAATTGGCGGAATGCTCTCGCGCGAGTCTGGTATCACTACTACTGGATTTAGAAAAGCGGTAGATTCTGCTGCGAGAAGGATTTATACATTAATAGCAAAAAGTGGAAGACAAGGAATAGATGTAGATATAATTCAAGAGACCTTCGCATTTGAGGATTCTGTTTTACTAGACGCATTGAAAAAGCTTGAAAAACTGAATACTATACAATGGCTTGATGATACCCGAGTAATCCTCTCTGAAAATTTGGAAAAGATTGCGGGCAGCACAATTGATGTATATATTGAAAAAATCGTACAAGGTGGAGCGCTAGTTACTGTTAACGAAAAATGGCATGCTAGATTAAATCACTACGATTATGAAGGTCCACGAGAATTACTCAAAAAAGGATCTGAATTCAAAGTCATAGGCGAACTGTATCATGATGAGGGTGTGTTTAGTCTTCGAGTAAAACAGATAGTGTGAAACTATAAAAAAGACAACAAATGACCAGCCTCGGGCAAAATAACCTTGACTAAATAAATCTGATTTAAGTACAATATTTTAGGTGTCTACATACCCAAGATATTAATTGAGAAAAAAGTGTTGAAGATTATCATGATGCAGCCATTCCTATGGTCAGTATATCAGTTAATTGATACTATAGCCAGCTTCCAACATTAAATTGTTGCCACATCACTGCAATTTTGCCATTAACCATGATTCTGAAAAGATCAAATCCAGTTATGGTTACAGGTTTCCCGCTAGGAGGTATGCTTAACATCTCTTTTTTGAGTATACCAGTAAACGTCCATCGAATCAATACTTTATCTCCTCTTGATATTGTATCATGATATACGATTTCTTACTTCGGCGAACTATCTGCTACTAATGATGCAAGTTTCTTTACACCATTTGAGCCATAGGTAAACTCAGCAGGGAGGACGGGATTTCTTAAAACAAAATCTGGAGCCAGTATTTCATCTGCTACATCTAATTTTCTTTGTCTAAATATCTCCGTATGGAAGCGGCGAGCCACAACTTCATTTTCTTGTTGAGCTGATGACGCATACAAGATGCTTCATAGTCTCTTACCACATAGTACTTTAAGGAAATTAGTAAGCATTATTTCACATAAGTAAGAGAAGATAAAGTAATCAGTAACAATAGTAATAGGTATACACCACTTTCTGAAGGATCCTTTTTGTGTATGTTGTAACCATAAAAGTACTTCCAGTGAGACTTGAGATTATCGTATTATCGTATTATCATCTTTGACGTATCCCAGGATAACCCACCAGATGAAGGTGCCTGTTGTCGGAAAACATCCAACTATGGGTGAAAGTTATTATCTCTTCTTCAAACCACTCCCGATCGGACATCATAATATAGAGCTGAAAGTAATACCAGACCCATTGGAAGCAAATGCACTAGTCGAACATGAAGTTGCCAAGTGGGAAATTCAGGTGGTTCATTGATCTAGTGCTGATGAAAGTAGAAAAAACGGTACTCACAAATATCCCATATAATTCAATGAACTAAAAAGTTGTATTTTGATGGCAATAAATTTCAACAGCATATACATGCTTGCACCTGGCATTGTGGCACGCATAATCTGGACATGAACAAGTATATTCAGAATTGGTTGCAGTGACGGTATAGGTGTTGTTACCAGACATCGATCTATTGATCATCGAAATGGAGCCGCTTGTTTTGGCTATGAGTTTGCCTTGCTCTTCACGATTCACAGGGTTTCTAGGCATCTTTAGCAATTGGTGCGCGCATCTTGATGACCGTAGGCAGTTTTTCCTCTATTGCCTCATCAAATCTTTTATTAGGATATTCTTGATGCTCTTTTCTGATTTTAGTTTCGCCATTCAGATCTTTAGTGTATAGCGCATCAAAGCGTTTTGCCCATCTTCCCATGCGACTTCAAAGTTCTCACCAGTATATTCACTAGAAGAATCATAACCGAAATGCCACATGGTAACAATCCAGGATTCATGATCAGGAATGGATGACAGTGACAGCGGCCGAGGCACGCATTCTATGTATCTTAGCAGTCTCTCTTCTACACGAGTTAGTGCATTAGAAAGACGAACAAGTCCATTAATGTCAGCAGCTACGGGATTTAAAGAGCATCCAACTATGACACTAACTGTGTCTGTATGATGTATAGTAGTCCTAATAGTAAGGTCACGGGTTTCTAATGGTTCAAGAGAGATATCCTTACTCTTTGCATTAGGTTCTAATTCTGGGTGATTAGTTGTTATGGTGTTCCAGATGTCATCCACTTTGAATCTAAATCGTATATCATGTAAGGCATGTTTGTATGTTGGTAAGTTATCGATAAATGACACAGATGACACAGATGACAGGTTGGGAACCACCGTATGGTCGTCTGTCATTTCTCGTTTAGGTTTGGTAAAGCTAACTCCTTTGAGACTATAAAATGCTGGACCAGAAATGTATTCTAGTTGTGCGTAACTGTTTCTTACATTTTGCGAAATCTTTTTTCTAAATGTCCCATGAGTCATACTATATTTCTTACCATCTACTTCAAAGTCTAAAAATCAAGATAGCAAAACGGTCTCTTCTCGATTAGCACTAGTCTTTGCATATATATTTTCATCGGATAATCTAACTTTACCTTACCCATTCATTTTCACCCAGAATTCTCAGCGCCAGCAGGTGTCATTGTCATTATCAATTTAGTGCATCATAAGTTCCATCTTCATTCCGTATTCGAATATCAGTTAGACTCTTAGTAGTAAGATCAACTGTAGCAATGAGAAAAATACTTTTTATATAGTTATTTTTACTAAAAAGTATCTTCATACTCTCACGTAGAGCCTAGAATGAAAGTTCGGTCTCGACGTCAAAGAATCTATCCTCTTGATCAAGATTTATAGCGTGCAAATTTGATATTGATCTTAGCTCTTCTACTTGCGATTGTAGTTGATTATTCTCATTTGACTTGCATTCTGACTCACTTTCAATTTCTTTCATCTTGGTTTCCGGCTTCTCTACTTTATCCTGTTCTGATAGTGATTGCTGCAGATCTACATCTTCTAAGACATTGTCTGTACTATATTCTCTTGTAGAATTAGTTCTTTCCTTAGCAGATCCTTCACTATCTATAGCATCACTATTATTCTGGTCAGAAACTGGTATTGCTGATGATTCAACTACTGAATTTCCATCAGTACTGACCAATAGTTGTGGGATGGTTTCTTGCTCCTGTTGAGAAAACGACATTTTGTCGTTCTTGGGCTTTTTGGGCTTAGTCTTTTTCTTCCATTCGTCTGGACAATATCGCTCTATGTCTCGTTCAGAAATATGCCCATCTCTTATTTCGTCACGCAATGCATTTTTAATTTCCTCGCATATGCTTTCATTATCTGAAACGATATTCCTGAATGCCTCTCCTAATTTCAAAATCAGATCCTTGCGCTTAAAGAAGATAGTTTTGAGTTCTTCTTTAACTTCTCTGATGACTGCATCTAAATCCGAGTTATAATTATGAGTAGATTCACTCAAGCTTTTGCCCCCTTTCAGTTTCTCTGGATACGGGATAGGTCGGCTTCGACTCTAAATAGGTCATTTTCACGTACCAGATATAAACTAGAAGATTCATCAATTGCTTTTGTCATATTGTGTCCCAGTTCGTGAATTTTCCTTTGTTCCTCAAATTTGAGACGATTTGATGGGCATTCTTTATATAAATTATCATTATCTTTACTTATCATATTAGTACCCTCATCCTGAAACTTAGTAACACAATTGCTACACAACAGCAACGGAATTGTTCCCACATTACCAACTTTTACTATGATTCTCTCTGTAGCCATTGAATAGCATCCTGCGGCTTCACATGTAGCGCTAACTTCTAAGTCGTTCTGATTCCTTTCCGTTGAAATAAGTTCTTCAGTTAACATGAGTACAATCCGCACACTAAAAATAGGTAAATGTTTTTTCATTTTTTATGGCGGAAGATGTGAAAAACCCTTCTCAATTGACAGAACAAGAATTATTTTATGTAGAACTTTATTTCACAAATTGGGTTGCATTATACTATATTTTGAATACAAAATATGCTGGCCCAAAAGACTACGCAGAAAAGGTAGCCATAAAGATTGCAAAGTCCAAAACTAAGACAGCCGAGACTTTCTTATTCATGCACGGATATAGACATCCAAATGGCATTTATTCTCCTGCCGAGTTAAATAAAATACTTAAGAAAAATCTTAGCGTACTTCAGTCTGATTCCTCTCTTACCGAGACATATTTACGCCCGAGTGTTATAACACAGGTTCTGCAGAATTTGGAACGATTAGAGCTATATCATAATGTAAAAGGCAAAAGGGAATTACGTAAACATAAAAGAATAGGATCAGAAAAATCATCTTCGGGTTTCAAGCGACTAGGGGGAAGACCATCAGCTTATGTGATTTCGGTCCTCTATGCAAAATCAGATGAACTTATGAGGAAACCAGAAATAAGAAGCCTAATTCATAAAAAGCTTATTGAATCTAATATTGGCCCATTTGTATTGAAATACCTAATTATGACATTTTTATATTTATTTAAAATAGATAAAGAAGCAGCCATCAAATTTCTTACCGCAGCTGGTCCTCTACCTGCTGGTGCAAATCCCTCTGATCTCAAATCCCAAATTGACGAAATTGCTTCTCTCGACGAGAACAAATTTGAAGAAGTAGCAGAGCAACACGCCATAATTATGTTAGATAGTGGTATGTACTTTTCGGCTTCAGGATTACTGGGATTGCTACTGCATAGAAGATTTTGATTATAGTAATATTATAGCCTGTATTAAACTAGTACCATGTCCTATGTTAGTGGACTAAATCTATTAATAAATTTTAAAACTATTCAATCGAACTGGTTCAGGCAATTATTCAACCTTTCTAAATAAATTAGGTAGGATTTTCCTTCAGTATATCTCTGGTTTGACTTGTGTCAATTTTTGGGATTGTTTTTGTATTATTGAGATTATCTGATTGAATCTGTTTCTTCACGTATAGTCTTTAAAGCCTGTTCATATTTTTCTTTTAATGGGGCGCATTTCTTTATCCTGTTCAAATAGTTTAGCTTCAATGCTTTTTACCTCTAGCTTCCACTGCGGTACAATCTAAGAATGTAAGGTAATTCATGCAGTTTATAAGATTTA
>DATBGR010000634.1:0-4611 GCA_036557905.1 Nitrososphaeraceae archaeon
GAGTCGTGTCTTTCTGAAACCCTCTCTTAGAGGGGAAGTTTCAGTTATAACGTTATTTAATAAAACGTGATCCTTCTCAACAGCAGCAAAAATAAAATCATGATTATTACACTTAAGACACTTTCTTAAATCTTCAAATGCTTTTATATTATCTGAATCTGGATCAATAAGGTCAATTTGTATCTGTAAAAATTTAAAGAAAAGTGCCTTGTCACGATCCTCTGTATCTCGATATTTGAGGTAAAAGAAATTTTTTAGTTTATATTTGACTTTTCCTTCCTTTACAAGCGTCAATATTCCACAAAAGTATATGAAGCATGCATAAATCAAAGAATCCAATTCAGTCATTTCAGAATACTTATCTAACAAAGAAATTATACCTTGTATATTATGCGTATAATCTATTATTTTCTCGTATCCTAATTTAGATGATCCAATGGTCTTCACAATCCACTTTCTTGAAAGAATCTCACAAAACTCGATACACTTTTTATCATTGCTGTAAATCGTATTTTGTGGGTATTTGTTTTGGATATCCTCCTTATCTTCATTATTAATAAGATAGAGCAAATCTTCATATATCATAAGTATATTATAACCTACTGCTATATTTTATATTGTTATAAGAAATGCTTATGATTTTTATAATAGGTAATAATTTATTATTAGATAAAATTCTAGTTCATCTTCTGAACATGATGATTTCGATAATAGAGTAAAATGGATAACTAATTGTCTTTAGATTCTAAATCCTTCAAATCCTCAATCTTTGTATGTAATCACAATTTGGTTACTATTATCGAAATATTATATCGAAAGTAGGGTCTCAATTTGGCTTATGATGTATATAATGACTATCATATTTTTTCATTTCTGAAGCCCTGTCTTTTTGTATCTTGCCAAAATCCTTTTCTTGTATGGTTCTATCTCCAATGAACTTTATGTAGAGAAAGTCTGTTGTAACTATTGGAGGTGTTCTTATATTTGCTAGTTGACTCCAAACTATACACATATTGTTATTTGCAAAAAAACTATATGCTAAATCCTGAAACCATGAATTATCTCTAACTTCTACAGCATATCTGAATATCTTGTCTAATTCAGATATGATATCTGTCAAGCCATTCATACCCTCAACTATACCCATATAGAGTGGCAACTGTATCAATAATGCCAAGATCTTGTCTTCAAGATAGACCACGGAAGAAAAGAATAGTTCTAGTTCTTTTTCTACATCCTGTTCATTAAGGGAATCTGTTTTGAGAATAGCTTTCCTTGCATTTTTACTTTGAGTATCAATATCTAAGCAAATGCTTCCTTCTCTATTTCACCAACTTTCGCAATCAGCCCACATTCATAATTTGGATCTAATTTTGTTAATTGGTCTTTATAATGGTGTGCAATTTGATCATATCCAGTTTCATTATATATTTCTGCTGTTGTGCATAACAGGCCTTTATGTTATGGATTTTTCTTTAGGTATTGGTCGGTAAGTGATAACGCACTATCGTATTGTTTAAGTTGAACTCCTAGATCATATGCTTTGTTAGATACTATGTCTATATCTATACCAGTTGGTTGTGTTTGTGTTTTGTTTTATGGCTTTATACAAACCATGTAATAGCTTCTTGGTATTTGCCCATTTTAGCTGAGTCATCTAGAATTTCGAGTTCACCAACATTAGTTTATATACTATTGTATTGTGAAGGTAAAGTTTACTCACTTTAAGATTATTATTTAAATTATTTGATTGGATCTGGGTTGAACTAAAGAAGTTGGTTACTGGAGTGCAGCAGAAGTTTACAAAATGTGTTTGGGTTCTGTCTCTAACCACGCTCCTAATAATAAAACAACTAGAATAACAAATCCTGCTGCAGTAAAGTATCTAGAAACTTTAATACGTCCAGCCAATGCTAAAACTGCTGAAATAGCAAAAGGGAGTATCATTTCAAATGCAATAGCAAAAGCTTCGGACACACGAAAGTGGAATGGTATATTTGGATTGATGTTGGTGACACTCAATAATATTAGGACACCTACAATGATTGTTGCATCTATCTGAGCAATGTCTTTGTCTTCAAAAACCATCTGTTTAGCTTGATCTTAATAGGGTGCTCATCATTCCCAGTTTGGGAAGAACAATCTCAACCTTTCCAATATAGTTTTGTTCTCGAATTGGATAGTCCAAAAGTGGTATGGATGAAGGGTTAGCGTCGCCTTTTGTTCTTATGGCGGTTTGAGCGCCATACAAAATGCCTGCGATTCTGTGAATTATGATCTTGTGTATACCTTCTGTAGTTTTGCCTGGAGTTGTAAATACGATAATGTCGCCAACTTGAAGTTTGTTGAATGGAACGTTGCTATTTATTATAACTAGATCTCCTACTTTTAGTGTAGGAATCATACTATCACTTACAACTACATAGAAAGGAGTATCTACACCAAATAGAATGTGTATGCCTAACCAACCAGTAACTAATGCTGCCGCGCCAATTGTAATATATTTGAGAATAGTTTTAGAACTATTATTATCTTGTATTCCATGTGATTCGGACTTCCTATTACCATCTGACTTGAACACTTATCTAAGCAAACCTCTTCTATTCATAATCTGAATTACTTGTTCGTCTACGACAGGATCAAAGTCTTTATAGAATTGTCCAACATATTTGAAATTCCTCTTATCAGGTTTTATTGTAACTTCTACTAAATCTCCAGGATCAATTTCTTTTTGTATAGTCTCAACAGTCTCTCTTGGTGCCACAGTGGCAGCAACAATTATCTTTGTAGACTTAAAATTTTGTTTTATCCATTTAGCTGCAACTATGAGCGTAGCACCTGTTGCGACACCGTCATCAACAAGTATAGTATTGCGTATATTTTCAGAAAGAAATATTTGTTTATATTCCCGTAACATGGACTCCCTCTTACGGTAGGTCATACCTCTTCTCTTGATCTCTAGTAATTGTCTTTGAATTTCTGATTCGATATAATCTTGTGTAATTTTAAGAGAGGATATTAATTCTTTGTTAATATAGGCTGTCCCATCTTCCATCACTGCACCAAATGCAACCTCTTCATTATGTGGAATTGCCATCTTTCTTGGAATGATTATATCAAAATGCTTTGATGCTAGCTTGGATACTACAATATCAGCTACAATGATACCGCCACGTGGAATCCCCAAAACAAGTGAGTTTTTTAGTTCGTCTCTATCAAGTAGATCTTTAAGGGCGGCAGACAGTATATTAGCAGCATTTACTCTGTCTTTAAACCTTAGTTGTATCTTATTAACTAATTTCTCAAAAATTACCATGCTTAAAACTGATAAAAATAAAAAATTGTGGAGTAATTTAGGTTCTAGTTGAAAACCCTTCCAGCCTCTGCTGCATGAGGAGCGGCACTAAGAAGAACTAATCCAATTCCTCCAGTTAAGAATGCACCAATTACTACAAAAAATTTCTTGGACATACTAGTTAAATGTCCTCCCTGCTTCAGCTGCATGCGGCATTAAATTAACAAATGCTATACCCAATCCACCTGCCAACAGAGCCGCCATTAATGCTATTATTTTTCTCGTTCCTTTGCTCGCCTCAATTCTCAGTTAAAGTTGATTCCTGCTTCCGCTCCGTGTGGCACTAAGCTGACAAGGGTTAGACCTATTCCGCCTAAAACAAGAGCTCCAACTATAGCAAATATTTTCCTCATTTCTTAACACTTACCTAGTTCAGTTGAACACCTGCGTTAGCTGCTTGCGGTGCGAGACTAGCAATTGCAATACCGACTCCTCCTGTCACTAGAGCACCTAGTGTTGCAAGTATCTTTTTTGCCATCTTAGTTCAGCATCCTCCCTGCTTCAGCTGCATGGGGCATTATACTAGCAATACCTATACCCACTCCGCCCACTATGAATGCACCAATCATTGCAAGTATTTTTTTAGCCATTTCATTTAACTCCTTAATTAAGGACTCTCCCAGCCTCAGCTGCATGTGGTGCCAAGCTAATCAGAGATACTCCTATTCCACCAACTGCTATTGCTACAAGCAGAGCCATAATTTTATTTTTCATTTCTTCTTGTTTTCATCTCCTTTTAGTTGAGAGCTACACCAGCATGTGCTGCATTAGGCAAAATACTTGCCAAGGTTACTAATCCAATTCCTCCCGTTAGGAATGCCGCCAGTAGTGTCAGTCTTTTTCGTGGGGTCTTCAATTCAGCGTTCTACCTCCTTCTACTGCATGCGGGATTAATCCCATTATACTAATAGCTGCTCCTCCCGCAAAGAAAGCCGCTACAATTGCGAATATTTTACGCATAATTTTTTTTATTTAGGCTCGTATTTAATACCCCTCCAATGGTTTACAATGATTTACAATGATTTACAATGATACTAGGACAAAAAGCACATTTAATATCATATTTTGTAACTGTAATTTGGTATATAAGTGAAAAGACACAATAACTGAGACTAAAATCGCAATTTTGATTTAACAAATATTATGGAAGGGCCTTTTCCAATATTGTAATCAAAATACTAGAAGCCTCGATCTTGGCTGATGTGTGATAATTAAATACCGTCTCTAATCGCCTTACTGTTGCATTGCATAGAATT
>DATBGR010000635.1:0-6092 GCA_036557905.1 Nitrososphaeraceae archaeon
ATCTGGCATGACTCATATCTTATTATAACGCTTTTTCCGGTATAATTACATTGGATCTGATTTATTGTCTAATAGCGTGCTTCGGAGTAGGGAATTGAAAGATAGCCATTTTACTTACGATTTAGCCAACCTATTGTATAAATGCGCATTTTCTGTCTTTAGCTTTTCAAGACTTATCGGTAGGTAACCATTTTTTCTTGCAGAATTGATATTATATTTGATTGTATAATTGGGATTAAAATCCAGCGGCCTTAACTGACTGCATCTATCAAACCAATTTTTAATTATATTTGAAGCTTCTTCTAGAGAATATTTTTTAATATTAATAAGGTATGGAGATAGAATGCGCCATACAACAAATTTCCTGTAGTCATCTAATGGAGTTTGTAATAATTTTTCTATCCATAAGATTTTAGATGCATTTGTGATTGGTGAGCGCGCCATTTTAGAATACCTATATTGTTTAAGCTTTTGATCTATAAGCCACCTTCTGAAATCGCGCAACAAATACTGTATTGCGGGCCTCTGTCCATTCCATCGTTGTACTATCTTAACAACTTGGCTATTTTTCGAGTTTATAGTTCCGGGAATCCTAACTAAACATGAATTTATAGATGGTCTATGTTGCCGATCTCCTTTTTTATTAGTTAGAAAATCTTCTCCAAACTGCATGAACTTAGTGGTGAGATCCTTTCCATTTGGCTCTATGAATTGTGCAAATACGTCAGTTTCCTCTAAGACAAAACCTGCAATGGGTTGATAGATGTGATAACCATTGCCAGTCCATAATACAGTAGGATGGCCACCCATAACAGTTTCAATTTTCTTTAAGACTCTATTCAAAGATCTATCTAGTTTATCTTTCGAAGCAAAGTCCTTAAGGTCTATATCCATAATTAGAAAAGTAGGTGCAGTTCTATTAATGTCCTTATACTTAGTAAATGATGGATAGGCGTTGATCCTGCAGTCTTCATAGTTTGAAGTTCTATAATAGACAAGAGCGTCCTTCTTATTGAATACTTCTTTTTGATATCCCAGAGCTTTTGTCATAATATATCTTGGGAATATCGGTTCTTGTAAATGAGTTAGAATGAAATCAAGTCCGTCCTCGATTCTATTATACTCCTTGTCATCGGAAATGGAGTCACCAGTACAGGCTGTCAAAAATTTGCACCCTCCAAGTTATAAGAACAAAATCCCAATTTCATTTTATCTTTTTTATCGAGATGTTTTATCGCAGATGTTACTTTGTTACCCTCTTTTATGGCATAATCAATCCTATCATCTAGGGAATCCTTTTCAAAGCGTAAACACACAAGTTCCATCCTGTGTTGTTTATATAGATGCAATTCCAGGTCAAATTCAATTTCTATTGTACGTTTACAGAATATGCATATACTGGATTTTCTATCACTATCATTCCTAATCGTACCCATATCTTCAAATCAATCCCCGCGATACCCGCAATCCCCGCTCCCTACTAAAATCTGTATTTAAGACTTGAATTGAACAATAATTATGAATATTGTTGCAATCTTTATTGAAAAAGCTACAACCTAACCTGTAAATCTTCTGCGGGGTTAGACTGCGGGTTTCGTCGTATCCGAGAGATAGAAAATAGAGAAAAGCACTTCACCACTTCTATCTGCTAACCTCATCTTTAGTGTCATTAGTCTTATTGCTATTGTATGTGGCTACGGTTGGCGGCGAATAATTGTTATTTGTTATTATAATGTTGTTACTCTTACTATGTTTGTCGTATTCCCTGTGTACTACAATGCCAATTTCATTGAGGTTCGGTATTATCTCATTAAGCCGATTGCTTAATGCATGTGGAGTCTTAGGCCATTCCCTACTGTGATTTAGTCCAGATAAATCCTTCTTTTGAGATACTAATTCATTAAGTGTTATTCTCAATTCTTCTGCCTTTCCAGCCCACGTGGGTTGTGTTATCATTAAAATCGTAATGGCTGTCGCCGTAGGACTTGATTCAATAGCTTCTTCGTTGGTAAAGCCAATATTTCGATTATAGGCCTCAGTAAACCTTCCTTCCTCATATCCCAAGCATCGAGCAATTAGTTCCCCTAACTCCGCAAAGTCCGCCATTCTTGGTAACTCGTCTAAATAAACCTCTCCTAATCTATTCAATACATTCACCAATATATCAAAGATATATCCTAGGAGATGTGGTAAGATCTTTTGAAATTCTTTCTGAAGATAACTTAGTTTCCTCCTATCTTTTTTATTAATTGGTCTTAAATGAATGCTAAGAATTCTATCAAGTAAATCCGGTCTAGTTGCTGTAATGTTTATACCGTTATAGCCCACTGCTCTTTTCATGTTATAAATAATATCCTTATCATTTTCGTACAATCCTCTCTTTACAAAACCGCTACCAGTTACTGCACGACAAAGCTGATCTGAAGTTACGTCTGATATCTCTGAGACGTTATCATAAAATGTCAGATAGCTGTGAGACAATGACTGTACTAATTCTGCAAGGGTTTTGGGGAAGGCTGTTGTAAGAGCTGCAGCTGGATCCACTATTAATTTGATAAGTTCCTGGAATGTAGATTTACCCGAGCCGTGTATGCCGTGAGGAATCAACATGGGTTTGGGGAAATTTCCAAGAACAAACAGGGATATCAGATAAACTTTTGCAAGTAGCTTGTTGTCCTCGTCGTTATATAGGTTCGTCAATTTCATGAACTGTTCTAAGATATGTGGAGGGTAATCTCTTAATGGATGCACTTGAGCACTAGCAATATGATAGCGTTTGAACAAAATTTCCTTACAATTCGTTTCGATACTCCATCCTTCCGTTGTTATTTTTACTACTTCCCACTTGGAATTACAAAGATCGTAGTAAATGACGTTATTGGCCATGCTAGTTCCATCAGCGTCCGGATCTACAAATGCTGCTATACGTACGTAGAGTGTTTTTACATTTTGATTTGCCTCTGAACTATTACTGATATTGCCACCTGCCTCAAAACGAAATAGACTTTGTATTTTTGAAATTTCTTCCTTTGAAAGAATGGAGTAAGTCATTCCATCTTTCTGTTCTTTTTTATAATAGTAATACAAGGCTCCAACTAGATCCTCAAACCGTTCGTCATCTATGGGCATAGTTTCTATATGGTCATTGATTCTTACGGCAACATAGGGTGTCTTTACTTCATCAAGGAATAGCTCTACAACTCTTTCTTTTATTATTTCGATTGCCTGTATTCCATAATCGGTATTTGTATCTTCATCTAGATACGCTACAACCTCACTATTGTTTTTATCAATGACATCAGTTAACATTAAAATATCATCGTCAGAGACGCCCTTTCTTTTAGCCATGTTCGCGAAAGTATCAACTGTCTTAATCCAGTCACGATATACAGTTGAGACAATAGTCTTGTCGTTGTATATGTGGTTAAGCTTGGCCTCTATACATTTTGTTCTACGTTTGACAATTAAGTGTGTAACTATACCCTTATGATCTAGATCACCTTTGTCTAGAGTTATTATGTCGCTATTCGAGCTCATTTTGATCCCGACGAGATTGAGTCTGACTCTTTTAACATCGTCTTCATGCTTTGATTTTTTAGCCTGTACTTCTCACTTAATTCTTCTAGCCTTGCTCTAGCAGCCAGCCATCGCCTATAGGTGGGCAGATCCTCAACCATTGACGAGATCTCATCTTCATGCTGCCGGTATTGATATGAATATTCGTCGCGCGTCTCAACTAATGTTTTTTTTAGTTCTGTAATCTCTTTTTGACATTCGGCACAATATTCAGATGGCTCGTCTTTAGTATTGGTCATATCTGTGAAGTCTCCTTAAATTTGGAAACGCATTCGTTACAAAGTAGGAGAGAAATTACTTTTTGTGATCCTGCTCTAACTTCAATTTTATCTGTGGCTTTAGCACAACATCCTACAGCTTCACATAAACCGTTATAAAGTTCCGAGTCGTTACTATATGTGCTCATGGGAAATCCTCCTATTAGCTGAAAGGTTTACTTGATCCAAGGGTCTCAAACTCGCGATCAAGTGAACCTTTTTCCCTTATTTGCCTAAACCCGTACTGCTTTTCAAGTATTCGTAATACATACCGGCTACGCGGAATGTCCCCGCGGTCCATATCTATCTTCTGCATAAGATCCTTTGGCAAAGATATGCCAATTCCAATTGAACTTTGCATAATTAATATAGTTCGTAACTATTATATTTAGTATAATTGAAGTACTTCAGTTAATTTTTGAAGTATCAGGAAGAGACTAAGAATTCGATAATAAGCACGTTAGATGAAAAAGGTTCGTTAATTTGGTCAGAACTATATAAAGAGATGCGAAAATTATACAAAAATATTGCACCAGCGACATTTAGTTCTTGCATTAAGGATCTGCTATTCAATAAATTAATAGATAAAACAGATCCGAAGGTGAGGGGGAAAAAGGTCCACTACTTTCTCACAAATAAAGGAAACCAACACATCAAATTTCTCCTTAAAGGGCATGGAACGAATTCAAAAGTTATATCTAGTGATAAGAAAAACCGGCGAATCGGTTTATATCTTTTAATATTTCTATTTAGAAGGCCTCCTGCATACACTATTGAATCTGAAGAAGAATTTACAGCTCTCTTGTCAAAGAACTATTTATCTGAAAAGGATTTAACACGACTATCGAGGAAAGAAGTGAACAAAGAAGACAGTACTGTAACCACAACAACTTTCGAGTCGGAATCTGGCTTCTTTGTTTGGAAGGTGGAAACGTTGAATAGGCGGAATATTCCTGAAGAAAGAAGTTATGTCTATACATGCATCCTGCCGGGATTGTCGATAACGGACATTTTAGAAGATCGTGACAAACCGGCATTTTGGCATATTAATTTTACAAAACCTGAAGTTCAGGATGCAATCGAGTTGCTACGTGATGAAGGAATGCTTAGACCCATAGCCTTTTCTCCTAACGGAGAGGAGAGATATGATGTCTATGATTCATCAGTAAAGATGTTTTTAGAAGGCTGTTGGGAGTTATATACACTTGTATTTTTTTTAACTGATTTAATTTGGAAAAAGATCCGTCCTCTAACGACTGATGAGATAAAATGGGTAGAGCGACATACTGGTACTCAAACTGCTCATAATATACTCAGAGATACATCTATAGAAAGATATAAACATTATAAAAAGATCAAAAATAAAAAATTATATCTTAAGAAAGCCTGGCCGAAGATTACAGAACATAATGATGAAATAAAAAGATATACTGAATACCTAAAGAATATATATGCTAAAGTAATCGAAAAGCATCCATTTCCATTTGATGATTTATTAGAATTAATTTATCCAAAATGCTTGCAACAGTTAGTAGCCCCTTAAATCAGATAGATCAACCCCAGTATGATCATAGATTCTTGTTCATTAACGACTCTGACTTAACTCTTGCTAATTTTGGGTTATGTTGTATCATTGACACATAATATGACTGAACTGCTATTAGTCACCTCACGGATGGCCTATATATTATGTTCCTATGTTTCTTTCATTGCGCGCATTTCCATATCCTTTTCAGATATTCTTGCCTTAATACCTTTACCTCTAGCTTCCAATACTACATAATCTAGGAATGTGGGATATTTCATGCATTTTGTAAGATAGTCTCTTTCTCTCCACTCTTTAGTATAATAGATACTTCTAGTATGCTCTTGGTACCATTCGCTACAATCTCCATAAACCTCATCAGAAATCGCTATTAGGTATTCTTTTTCATCAATGCTTCCGGCTTAACTCTTGCTAATTTTGGGTTATGTTGTATCATTGTCAAAATCTGGCTCATTTGATCACGCATTCCCTTGATCTCTTCTGCATGTCGAATCTCCATAGTTCTAATTTCGTCATTCTTCTTAGTTAACTCATCAATCCTTTTATGCAGGCGATGTTCCTCGTTTATAGTTAGATCGTTAATTGCGGCCACATAACCCAGGGTCTTGTCATTACCCTCTAGTAATTCTTCATCAGTTGGTTTGAAGTACGATTTGGTTAGACCGGAGCGATGTCCCATTAGATATTCACTGTACAGTGGATTCATACTAGCC
>DATBGR010000636.1:0-3482 GCA_036557905.1 Nitrososphaeraceae archaeon
AAAAATAAAAAGGTCGAAGATTAGATAAAATGAGCTCTGATCAATCTAAAACCCAAACTGGTTCTGAGCAAAAAAAGTCCAATATTGATTCAACTCAGACTTCAATCTCAAAAAAAACTGAGGGCATAACTCCGGAATTTGAAGGAAGTATTATCAATCAGCTAGTTACAAGATTTGGCGATAAACTTGTAAAGGTTATCTATGTGCGTCCTGGCAGAACAAAAATACTCGTTCCGCCAAATGAAATTGTTCAAGTAGCTTCCTTTATTAGAGACAGTCTAGGCTTTGATCACGCAGAATCAGTTTCAGGAACGGACTACCCAAATGATAAACAGATTGAAGTGATATATCATTTGAGCTCTTATTCAGATGACAAACTTTCATCACAAATTCTAGCTTTATCCACAAGGGTAGATAGAAACGAGTCCACATTACCAACATTAATTAATATTTTTAAGAGTGCCGAATACCATGAAAGGGAAACATTTGAGATGCTTGGAGTATATTTTGAAGGACATCCAAGAAATGAGAGATTTTTGCTGCCAGAGGATTGGGCAGATATTCCTCCGTTAAGAAAGGAGTTTAGAATTAAAGGGAGATAACTGAGAATAAATGGAAAATGAACAGAAATATGAAGAGACCATTAAGATGGGACTTGAAATTGTAAAAGAGACAGAAGAAGATAGACTAATGACCCTTAGTGTTGGTCCTCAGCATCCAGGTTCAGGACATTTTCGTTTTACTATTAAGGTAGATGGGGATTACATCGTATTTTGCGATCCAGATCCTGGTTATGTACATCGTGGGGAGGAAAAAATGTGTGAATACCGAAACTTTATTCAAAATATTCCTCATCTCGAACGACCGGTTATTCATGATTCTACAAATATTACATATTCATATAGTTTAGCAGTTGAGGAACTTACCAATATTCAAGTTCCCATTAGAGGACAATACATCCGTGCATTGGCGTCGGAACTTAATAGACAGGTTTATACCCTTTACTGGTTGGGTATCTACGGCATATTTCTTGGACATTCTACAATGTTTATGTGGCCGGTTGGAGACAGAGAGCTCTTTATTGACCTCTTGGAAGCACTTACTGGTGCGAGGGTCACTCATGCATTTAACATTCCCGGTGGGGTTCGGAACGACATGCCTGAAGGATTTAAAGATAGATGCTTGAGACAAGTTGCATATTTTGAAAAAAGACTTGCTGAATATGAGGACATATTTTACAACAATCCATTATTCAGACAGAGAACGGAGGGCGTTGGAATTTTGAAAAAAGAAGATGCTATAAAATTGGGCGTTACAGGTTCAGTTCTGAGAGCTTCAGGAATTCCATTTGATGTTAGAAAAGCAGAACCATATGACGTCTACAGTGAAATAGATTTCAAGATACAGTATATGAAGTCAGGTGATTCTTTTGCAAGGTCTACGGTTCCGTTTCTTGATATGAAAGAATCATGTCACATTATTAGAGAGTTATTGGATAAGATGCCCCAATCAGGTGAAGTAAGAGCGAAGCTGCAACCGAATCCAAAGGGGCCAGCGGGAGAATCATATAAGAGAGTAGAATCAGGAAGGGGATCTTTAGGATATTATATAGTGAGTGACGGAACACCAAAGCCATACAGGGTAAAGATATCGGTAGGATCATTTAGAAATATGCTAGCACTCCCATTCCTGCTTACAGGATCAAAACTTGCTGATATGCCGTCAATATATTGGTCATTAAACTATTGGCCTGTGGAGGCTGACAGATAGACATGCAACTTGAAGTAAAATTTCAATCTAGCAAGTATTTAGATAAAGAAAAATTAATAGGTATTTAGAAATGATTAGGAGGAAAGGTGTATAATAACATTGGCTACTGCTCCAAAAGATTTTAGATTTGGAAACTTTGTTGGAAGTTTAATACAACTAATTTTCTGGATACTTATCATCGTTACATTGATAGGACTTCCCTTAATCTTTATCATCCTATTCTACGTACCCCTTCCTCCTGTAAACGGAGAAGTATTGACTCCCTATCTCTTCTTTTCAATGATGGTAGATCCTAGTAGAACCCTGCCCATAATAAAATTCTTGATTCACACTGATCTCTTTAGAGTGGCTGTGTTCCCAGGATTTACCTATGCTGCGCTTTTGGCCGCGGCAACTATTTTTATTGAACGTAAGTTCCTTGCCAAAATGCAATTGAGGATTGGCCCACTTTATGCGGGAAAGATAGAAGGTATTTTGCAATTGATAGCTGATGGATTGAAATTGATTTCAAAAGAGATAATAGTGCCGTCTGGTGCTGACAAGCTGATATTCTGGGCGGCACCTGTTGCTTTTGTAGTTACAGCTGCTGCTGTAATAGCCTTAATTCCAGTAGCTCCTGGATGGGTAGTCGCTGATCTCGATGTTGGCATAATAGCTGTATTTGCATTCTTAGGATTTTTCCCGCTTATTACACTTTTATTCTCATGGGCTAGTAACAGCAAATACCCATTCATCGGTGGATTACGCGCACTTCACCAGATGGTTGCTTTTGAAATTCCATTCATTCTTTCTGCTCTTTCAGTGGTAATTCTTGCAGGTTCATTAAATCTTACTGATATCGCAGTTGCCCAGAATTCATATTGGTTTATATTATTTCTGCCTATAAGCGCATTTGTATTCTATATTTCATCACTTGCAGAGCTTGAAAGAATTCCATTCGATCTCCCTGAGGCAGAAAGTGAGATTGTTGCCGGATGGTTAACTGAGACTTCTGGTATGATATACGGATTAATTCAATTGGGAACGTATGTTAAATTATACGCACTGGCCGCCCTATTCGTTATTCTGTTTCTTGGAGGCTGGTCAGGACCACAAATTTTTCCTATGGAAATTATGCCAGGGTATACGGGAGTCAAAATATACAACGCTATTACCGTGAATGCAGTCTTTTGGTTTACCCTCAAAACACTTGGGATGATTATGCTGATCCTACTACCACGAGGTATCAATCCTAGAATTAGAATCGATATCTTGCTGCATACTGGCTGGTACAAGTTAATAGTACTGGCTTTCATCAATATATTTGTCGCACTCACGCTTGTTTATAGCGGTATTCTTGGACCAGGAGGGTTACTGACAACATGAACTCTGCAGGTGGTTTCATAAAAGCTATTGAATCCGGATCAAAGCATCTCCTTCTCAAGAGATTTACTCTGAGATATCCCGAAAAGAAACTGAAGTTTGTAGGTGATGGATATCAATTCGATCCAAAGAGAGGGGTTGGAATCGCAGGTTCTAGAGGACGACATATTCTATTTCATGATAAATGTACTGGATGTCAGCTTTGCGCAATTGCATGTGAGGGAATTGCTGAAGCGATTGGGATGGTAAAAGTCGATGAACAATGGAAGCATAACAAGAAAGCTATTATGCCACAGATTGATTATGGAAAATGCGTTTTTTGCGGTCTGTGCGTTGATGCATGTCCATTC
>DATBGR010000637.1:0-14334 GCA_036557905.1 Nitrososphaeraceae archaeon
GTACTATCCTGTGTCCAGAACTGGTCCGCATGTACTAATGTAGCTGACAAACCATTTGAAGAACCGTAAATTACTTCAACACCACCCGCATCAGCATTAAAAATAGAACCTAGATCTTCACCGGGTACCCCGATTGCCAAGTCATCGTTACCATCACCGTTAAAATCTCCTTTTACCTCTATGGCATTGACAACAGAGAATAAGAAAGTTATCGACAATAGTGATAATAGAGTAAATGAAAAAATAATTCCTAAAATTTTGGGATTGTCTAACCTATCTTTAAAAAGTCTATATTGTTGAATAACTGGTATTCTCTCGATTATTTTTAAATTATTATATATTTTCATTCTTTAGAGCATATATTGTTAAACACTAGTAAATAAATACGCTGAAATATTTCATGAACATTAATAATTGTTGGAATTTTTATCAACAGAAAAAAATTCATAGAACCATAATGGCATATCATTACTAATCCAAGGTCCGAGTGCGGTGGAACTGATAACGCTAGCACTCTAATTTTGAAACCCAATTATACTTTATTTTATAGTTTTTTAACTGTAAATGATTTTATCATTATTCTTACTGATGTTTCTAGTTTAGTGTATGTAGACTCGAAACCTTTTAACATTTCATAGAGACTGGACTGAAAAATGTTGGGAGTGGGCATCTTCTATTGCAAGCGATGGAAATCCTTTATTTAGAAACAATGTATAGTCATCCGCGATTCCTCTATTGGTTTGTTACAATCCTTAAGATATATTGACCCTGTATTGGTTTTTGTAGCGGCTTATTGTCTATTGACGCTACTTGCGTTTTTATCGTGTAGTCTCCGTTTATTGTAAGAAAACGTCCCTCTATATGATATGCACCTGTTATTGGTTTTACGAAATCAGGTCCTACTACTCTTGTCGGATTATTAGTAGGAACCAAATCCAATTGTAGTTCATTGCCTGTAACATAGAGTACATCAGAAAATACTTCGTTGGTTTTGTCTCTAAATATTGTAACTGTATAAGGTATTGATTTTTCTTTGCCTTGAATAAACGAGATAGGCTTAAAATCCAATAGTACCCTATCTTGGTATGTCAGATTTAGCATGTTTCCAGTCCCTGATGTGATTTCAAAATCGCCGTTTCTTTCAATCTTGTCATTTACCTTTATAAAACCAATCTTCCATGGGTGAATTTCACAATGATATGAATATTTTCCTGCCTTGTTGAAAGTATACTTAAAGTAAGAACCGTACGGAATTATGTCGGATGCAAACATCCGTCCTGAGTTTGGATCAGCTGACAATCCACTTACAACTGTGTGAACCTGGTCGGTATCGTTGTTGTACCACAAAACAGTTGTGTTAGCTGGAACTGCAGAAAATTCAGGGTAATAGTGATAATGGCTTTTCTGTGAAGATGCTCCGGGCGTCATTACTATAGCATATGTTGCTACGGTTTGATCTATTCTTTGTAGCTGGGGCTCAGTAACTTTAATTCCTGGTGTCGCTATCTGACCATATGAAATCAACGAGACAAGTCCGAGTAAATTTGCTATCGCCACGGTTAAAACAATTGCAATATAGATATTCTGGCTCATTTTTCCTTTTTTCCTTCTGATCTATTCCGTTTTCCTAAGGACTCAGGAATTGAGTTTGTAATTTCTTAATCTTTCTTTCGATTATTCTATTTGTCTTTGCAAAATTATGAAATTTGGAGACTCTTTCTTCTCCATTCAAACCTTCAAATTTTGCATAATCCAAGAATCTCGCTATTAAATTTGGATATTGTCTTCTTACTTCCTCTTTCTTTAGTTCCAAATTGAGTTTATCATAGACAGAAAGACTTTCATTTAATATGTCAACTTTTTGAGTGTACATACAAGATATATTCAATGTAGTCGTATAAAACGATACACTAGCGAAGATGGTTCGGGTATTATAGTTCCAAATTCTGGACATTGGATTCCAGAAGAACAACCAAAGTTTCTAACAGATCAGCTTTTCAAATTCTTTGGAAGCAAGTAAAGTACTATTATGGAGGCTTTAAGGTAATGAGTGTTTGCAATGAATTTGAAAGTTTGACCATATATCTTTGTAATGATTGATATGTCCTTTAGTTACTAATGATAGTATCAATAATTCGGGTTCGGTGGGATTCGGACAGTCCATGTAGTAGGGTCCTGTTAATATTATTTAGGGTTTTGTTTTGATGACAAGAACTTATCTAGTGACTTTCAATACCTTTGATGGTCAATCTTGAATCTCCTTCTTATGCTATTATTTCTGAATATCTTCGTAGTTCCACTGGTTTGACTAAGATGGATGTCATCTCTTCGACTGCTGAGACAATATATGGTTGTTTAAGATGTGCTTCAAGAGATTCCTTATCAAGCCAAATTTCATCAAACATCAATTCGTCTGGATTGTCCATTGAGCGATGCAGAACATACGCTATGTTGCCTTCCTCCTTGCGTGTAGGTTCTATTACGCTAACCAAAATTCTCTGCAGCTTATCGCCTAGACCATTTTTTGCTAAATGTATAGCAATTAGTCTGACTGAGTTGTTGCCTCTTTGTTTAAATTTTTCGATATCAGTAGTATCCAATTCTTTACACCAATCACGAGATAAAGAAATGCAATTGGATATGTAAGCATTTAATTGAATGTGAGAATTACTGGGTCATGAAATAGTTTCCTCCTTACTATATGCTTTCTTTAACAAGACGGGAGTAATTAATGTAGTCACAGCGACCATAATGATAACTGTCGTGTAAATGTTTGATGATAAAGCACGTGTAGTTACACCAATACCAGCAACTATGAGACCAACTTCGCCTCTTGATATCATACCTATTCCTACTTTCATTGCTTTTGATTTATTCCGCAAGAAAATAATTGCAGGTAATCCACATCCTGCTAACTTGCTGAATACAGCTATAGTAATTAGAATAGCCGATAAGAACAACACTTCCAAGTTGAATCCAGTGAAGTTAACCTGAGCTCCAATAATTGCAAAAAATAAAGGGGCAAATATAATCTCTAATTTATCAACATATTCCTGAACTTGTTTGATAATTTTCGTGTTAGCTACCGCCATCCCTACAGCAAAGGCACCTACTATTGGTGACAGTCCTACCGAAGCAGCTACAGCTGCTGCACCGAAGAAAGATGCAGTAACAATACCTTCAACGCTACCCCTAGCCTTCCATAATCTTTCTGTGTTTACTATTCTTGGTATAATGACTATCGCTCCAACGAGTAATAAAACAAATATTCCTAATATTTTTAGTATTTGAAACATAATGTCAATAATGTCCGGTGCCATGTTACCAGTTTGAACCATGGTAACAACTACTGATAGAACTGCAATAGCAAGAATATCATCCAATATGGCTGCTCCCAAAATTATTTTTGCTTCTTTTGTTTGCATCTTTCCTAATTCAGTAAGGACGCTAACCGTTATAGCAACACTAGTTGCAGTAAGTGCTGTAGCAACTAGAATAGACTGCAAAGCCTGTAATCCATATAGTGTAAGTATATAATATCCTAAAAAGAACGGAACAATAACTCCGGATGCACCTATTGTAAATGAAGCTGCACCTCCTTTCAAGAACTCCCTTGGGGTAATTTCAAGTCCTGCTATGAATAATATGACAATACCAGATATCTCACCTATCTGAAGGACAGTTTCGTTTAAGATGACAAGAGGTTTACCTTCAAAAATGGGCAAAGCGCCTATTGCATAAGGTCCTACAATTATCCCTGCCAATAACTCACCTAATACGACAGGAATTTTAAATTTGTGAAAAAGTTTGTTAGAAATGAATTTCCGAGCCTCTAGACGTCCCGGATTAGCTCTTTGTGAATGCCATTTATATTGTAACAATTGTTACATTCAGTAAGATTAGCCTATCATAAAATCAAACTACTTAATCTTTATTAGTTTAGTTACTGTATTTTCAATTGTGGTTTAGGATGGCTAAAAAAGATAATGCCATATCTTTTTCGAGTTTTTCATCCTAAATCACAAATCTTTAAGACTGAAATCGTAAGGTCGTCTCAAGGGTTCGCACAATTTACCAACTTGATAACTCTTACAATCGCGCGGCTAGGGTTTGAAGTTTTATGACTATAATTTTTAATATGCATCAGGCACTATTTAAAGTGATAAAGTAAGAACGCATGATCGAAGTCAAGATTTCTGAAAGCAATCCGTTTCCAGCTTTGGGCGTTATAATATAAGTTACATCTCATCACGTTTTTTCTGATATAACCCCAATTCATATTAGGAAAAATCTATCAATCTAGTTGATTCTGTAGAGAAATGAGGATGAAAATGTGGTGTCTCACTGTAAGAATTAAGAGAAATGATGAATACAATAGAAAGCCACTAAGTAAATTTTTGATAGAATTCTTGATGAAAAACAAAATTGCAGGAGCCACATCTTGGGCTGGTGTAGATGGTTTTGGTAAACGTCACAGATCTACAACACAGATAGAAGGTATTCCCATCAATATGCCAATAGTGATAGAAGTCGTAGATGAAGAGTCAAAATTGGATAGGCAACTCCCGCAAATTAGAAGGTTCGTTGGAGATAATGGTATTGTCACATTACGACAAGTAGATGTGATCTAACTTATGGAATCATATCATTATTAAAAACGAAATCATTATTGTAGAGGTTTCTGAGAAATTCTGACAACAGCTTAAAATCGATTAAGTAGTCGCAATCAAGTCTAGGACTCAATCTTGGATCTGAGATCACGCCTATAGAAAGATCGGCTTTTTGGAAAGCTGGATTGTCATTTTCAGAATCCCCCAGATACATAATATTTTTGCTGATATTCAATCCATCAACAACCCTTTCGAAAGCAGTGCTTTTGCTGCACTTAGTTGAATAAATATCAATAAAAGGATGGGTAGAATAAGTGTGCAAATATAATGGATAGTGATTTTGAGTATCATTATTGTATTCCGATACAAGATTCATAATAGAAAATTCTACTTCTTCACGTACTGAATTCCAATTATGAAGATGACGCCAATCAATCGTTATACCCACCAATAACCTTTCTTGGAATGTGAGCTTATGTTCTATCTTTAATTCTCTAAATTTTTTGGAAATAATGTCCGCCACTGACGACAACAAGTGCGAATTTTTCTGTAGGATTTCTAGATCACATGAAAGGGTGCAACTTGTGACACAATCATAGTTGTGATCCTTTTCCATTAGGCGAGTATGATTTAACAGTAGAGTCTCTATTCCTAGGATACAAGAGGCAGCTTTTGCAAACATTGTTTTGTTATGGACAAATTCATAATCTTTACTAGTTAATATCGATATTGATATCTTACCTGAAATTTTCCATAAGACTTGTACTAAGTCTAGGAGAATTTTATTGTCAAATTGATCCGTTACAGAAGTAGTTGGAGCTAGAGTCCCATCGTAGTCTGATAGTATAGCACCTATTTTCATTTCTTACAAAATCTCGCTAATCAATTAATTTCTATTCACTATTTCTAATTTCATATTTGAAATCCATTTTTTAAGACATGTTAGATCGTTTTACGTCTCTTTACTATCATTACAGAACAAGGCGCGTTGTGAGAAACTGCTTCTGATGTACTGCCTAGAAATACTCTTTTGATTCCTGATTTTCCAGTATTTGCTATTATTATAAGATCGGCAGAGACTGATTCAGCAAAATCACATATCTTTGACGCTGGATCACCATGCAGTACTTTTGACTCAACTAATAAATTGGTACTCATGAAATATTTTTCTATCAGCATTTTGTGATGTCTGATCAATTCATTTTCTTCTTCTTTTATTTCTGACATTAAGATTTCATTTTCTTCTGCAGCGAGTTTGGGCATCTTAACAACACTTACAATATAGAGATCAGAGTTAAATGCTGCTGAAAGAATAGAAGCCTTCTCCATAACAAATTTGGAATGAATAGATAGATCCACCGCAGCTACTATCTTTGATAGTCGTCCAAGATCCTGCTCACTTTTCATGTCTAATTACAAATGTAATAGTGGTTACACTTTCACTTATTATTTGCTGAAAAGAAATTATCACAACTTGGCAGGTACGAACCTCCTTGCTATTACGGTAGGAACTATCGCACTTAAGATCACTGTAACAATAGCCACTGAAAACTGGGTCTGATTTATGAATCCTAAATCCCTTGCAAGTGTAGCAGTTATTGATCCGACAGTTAACCCAGTGCTGAACAGAAGTGCAGAGAACACACCCGCAGAATTGTCTATCCACCTTTTGCTCAAAAGATATGTTCCTGCAAATTTGGAGGCTAACTTGATGGCTAAAAGTCCGATAATTAATACTATATTCTGAATTACAGCTGGTAATGCGATCATCATTCCTGCTCTAATGAAAAAAGCTGGAGATAGAATACTGAACGTTACAGTCCGAACCTTGGGAAGAATATCCTCATATTTGTGTATACTATTTGCAAAAACAAGACCAAGTAAGAATGCACCAAATACTGCGTGAAGTTTGGCCACGTCAGCAAAAAATGCGAT
Source organism: Nitrososphaeraceae archaeon (assembly GCA_036557905.1). Taxonomy (GTDB): domain Archaea; phylum Thermoproteota; class Nitrososphaeria; order Nitrososphaerales; family Nitrososphaeraceae; genus JARBAU01. The sequence continues at coordinate 6,546 of DATBGR010000637.1, forward strand.
TCCTAACATTACTGCAAATATGAACCTCAGCTCCATTTCCACGGCTTTCCTTCCATATCTTTCGACTATGTTCTTCAAGATTCTCGGTATTACTAGTATAAGAACACCTATGATTGCAAAGAAGGTAACAAGGACAATCAGATCAAATGAAGGAGATATTACATTAATACCTATCAATGTTAAAATATCATTAACAAATGTTACTGCAATGATTATTCTACTTACAGGTAACCTTATGATTTCGTATTCAGTGAGAATTGCATACACAACTGCCACAGAAGTAGTTGTCAATGCAAGACCAACAGATAGTTTTGCTTGAAATCCCCAATCAGTTACTATTGATAGAAATACGAATTCAGCCAATAACGGTGCAAGGAATGCTAGCGTACCAATCGTAAAGCTCGCTTTAGCCTTTCTCCTTAATAATGCAAATTCGACTTCTGAGCCGGCAAGAAATGTGAGAACCAATCCTCCGTACATTCCTAGAAAATCAAGCCAAGGCTCAAGTTTGACCCCAACTATATTTGCAAGAATGATTCCTGCGATCACCTCAAATATTGACGAAGAAATCCTTAGTCGTAATCCAATAAGTCCACAGGCTACTATGGCAACTGCAACTAAGGCAACACTATAGAGCTCTACCATGATCTAATCAATTTATTTTTAAGGATCTGTGAATCATCAATAAAGGTTCGTGAGTCCATCTCTGCCTACTTTTGTCCATCATCTCATAATTCATGCCAAGATATTACGAACTAGATTATAAATGTAATGATGGTTACATTTTTAGAATATTAAGGTATCCAGTAACATTCGTTATATCGTCGGTTCTTGTCCGACCTTTAATATAATGACACATTTTTTATATGTCTTATCTATAAGTAAAGAGGCACTTGATACTACCAAGTGTGATGGTAACATCTCAATCTTTTTATAAAAATCCTATGGTAATCTATTTTTAGAATTAGCATCCTGCGGGTGTGAAAGCTCTGAGAATCTATTCATTATCGAGCGACACTTTTTAAGTAATTTCTCTACCTTAACACAAGTCGAACTATTATCAATCCAATCTATTGATTTAACTCTATCAAGCCATCTATACAAACCCTCTAATACCTCTTCCATCTCCTCTGCTTCTTCCTGTGTAGTTTTCTTGTTACTAATATTGAGGTTTATTTCATCTATGAATTCTTGACATTCCTCCAGAATTTCTTCATACCGTTTATCGCGTTCAACTCTCAACATGCCCAGGATTTTTCCCTGATCTTTCGCTCGAACTCCTTTTGCCGTAAGGGCACTGAACTTATGGTTTTTATTCAGCAAGCTTTCGATATTTTCTAAATTTTTCCTAGTTTCGTTATTGTCAGGGACAAGACATATTGAGAGTTGGGGGTATAGAGCACCAATCCGTTTGAATTCTCTCCAGAGCCGAACCTTTAGTTTAGAAGGTTTATCCGGAACATCATATAGAACCACTAACCAATTTGAAGGCTTTTTTATTGTCACAGATAAAATACAAGTATCTTTTGTTTTATATTATTATCGATTCAAAAATTATTATCTCTAAGATGTAACCATAGTTACATTTATAACTTGTACAAACTGGTAACATCATTGGGATCAAAATCTGTCAACAATATTTCTACTAGATCTGGATGATAAACGAGATCCAATCAGCTGTTGGAATGATTTCGTTTTTAATAATGATAAGAGTGCGATGTTACAGAATCGAATTATACAATGAAAAAATATGTCTTGCAGAGGAATATGTCAAAGACTGAAAACCCTAGAATATAAAAGAATACTTATGTGCGATGGTCAAGGAAGGTACGAGTATGGTCAACGGAGATGCAGTGTTTGTTCAATATTTATTTTTACAAATTATGAAAAAGGTAATCTCTGTCCTTGTTGTAAATCTAAACTCAGAACAAGCCCTAGGCAAATGAAATTCAAGCGAAAATTTAGAAGTCAAATGTTATCTCGGTATAGAAATGAAAGAGGAACTTTAATCATACCATAACATAATTCAAGGATGCATATTGGGTGTATCAGTCGACATTGATTTATGCATTATCTAGAATAGACACATTAATTTAATGACCAAATTTCGACCTTCTAGAGCCTCTTTTCTCACCACAAACGTGGTGGTCTTGAGCATGGTGAGCCTATTGGCCGATCTAAGCACAGAAATGATCCAACCAATATTACCGCTATTCCTAGTAGGTGCATTAGGTGCAAGTTACTCGATTGTTGGTCTAGTGGAAGGCAGTTCGGATGCCGCTACTAGCATTGTAAAAGTAATTTCGGGATGGTATTCTGATCGCCTGAGTAGTAGAAAACCTTTTGTTGTACTTGGATATCTCCCCGCTGCAGTTCTTAGACCACTCCTATATTTTGTCCAAACACCTTTGCAAGTAATAGCCATTCGTGTCCCAGATAGAATTGGAAAAGGCATTAGGGGAGCTCCACGAGATGCATTAATTGCTGAATCTGTCAAGAAACAAGATCTGGGTAAGGCTTTTGGATTCCACAGAGCTTCAGATTCGTTCGGCGCTGTATTGGGTTCGCTACTTGGATTCGTATTCATTATGATAATTGCTGGAACTTCATCTGATATTTTTCGCACCATATTTGTAATATCAACTATACCTGCAATACTTTCAGTAATCATTGGGCAAGTGTTTGTGAAGGAAGTAAAACCTACTGTTATCCCTAAAAGGGATATATCACATATAACGTTATTTCAAGGAATTAGGTCATTTGACACTAGATTAAAATTTTTTATAATAGTGTCTTCAATATTTGCTTTCGCAAACTTCAATATTTCATTCTTCATTTTAAAGGCAAAGGATACCGGACTAACGGATACAAATGTGGTATTGTTGTATGTCTTGTATAACCTAGTGTACACCGCAGTATCGTACCCTTTTGGTGCTGCTGCAGATAAAATTGGAAGAGATAAAGTGATTATGATGGGGTTTGGAGTGTTCATTTTTACGACACTAGGATTTTCGTTCTTTTCATATTCATTACTTAATGTGATAATTTTGTTTGCAATTCTTGGTGTTTATATTGGAATTTTTGATGGTTCGCAAAAGGCGTATATTTCGGAGATTTCTCCAGCAACCCTCAAGGCTACAGCTCTTGGCACTGTGGCTACCCTCACTGGATTAATCACGTTGCCTTCAAGTTTAGTAGCAGGAATTCTGTGGGATAGATTCGGCTCATCTGCAACCTTCCTATTTGGTGCCACAGTAGCGATAATCGCACTAATCCTGTTTGTTGCTTACTTCCTAAAATTTCGAACGCGCAAGGTTAGTCATGTTACCTAATTATGCTGAGTAATCATTAAAGCAGATGTTTATACGCAGTTACGTCCAATTTATATAACTCTCTTTCGGTGGACTTAACTTTTTCTGTTTATTTTAATTTAAATCTTTATTCATTATTCTGTTTTCATATTTGAATCCCATTTATAAGATCCTTATTGTTTCTTCTGCAAACCATTATTTACGTCATGATGAAAACATGTGAAATCTCTACACCAGTAACAAAAACCGCAGTTGGGACATAATGATTTTGAACGTGTTGGCTGAAATTCGGTGTAGCAGTTAAAACAAATCATCTATTATATCATATTTTGAATTATTATATAGTGGTTTACGGCTTTGCGGAATATATATTTACGGAGAGAATTGCTATCTAATGAGTTCTAACATTAAAAAGGCAATACTTTTCTTTAATTTATGATAGATAGTTTCTTCAATATTGTGTCAGACTTGAAGTTCATTTTAGGTTGGCTTGATTCACCGTTCGTTTGTTCCATGGCCATAAGTCTGTTGTATTTTACAACTCGTTCTCCTCTGGCTGGCGCCCCGGCTTTCATAGCATCGGCATTAATACCAACCGAAAAATCAGCTAACCAGTCATCATTTGTTTCCCCTGATCTATGACTCGCTATTATTCCCCATCCTGCAGATGATGCAGTAGTCAATGCCTCCATAGCGCCCGTGAGAGTACCAGCTTGGTTTACTTTAATTATGACAGAATTTGCTTCTGATCGTTCAATCCCCTTGACTACCCTGTCCTTGTTTGTCACGAAGATATCATCTCCCACAATGCATGTCTTATGTCCAAGAATAGATGTCATTTCCGAATAAGACAAACTATCATCTTCTCTAAAAGGATCTTCTATTACTCGTATATCGTATTGATCACAAAGTAATCTATAATATTCAAACAGTTCGTCGGAGGAATATCCTTTTCCGTCTATTTCATATTTGTTAGTGAGCTCATTCCAAAAGTTGCTTGCGGCACAGTCAATTCCCAAGATTATGTCATTTCCCATTGCGTAGCCGCATTCTTTGACAGCATTAGTAATAAATTTGAGGATAATCTCAACTGAACTCACAGTAGGAGAATATCCTCCTTCGTCTCCCACATTAGTAGCGGACTTTCCTAGGTTTGAAGACAAGATGATTCCAAGCTGATGATAAATCTCTGAACCTATTCTTATTGATTCACTAATACTCGTAGTCCGAAAGGGTGCAATCATGAATTCCTGTATGGCTATACCATTTCCTGCATGTTTACCTCCATTTACAATATTCATCAAGGGCAGAGGAGTTGAAGGATTCGCATTTCCTGAAATCAACTTGGAAATATGTTGATAAAGGCTAAGACCTTCTACCTCTGCGGCCGCTTTCGCACAAGCCATAGAAACCGCAGTGGTGGCGTTAGCGCCAAGTAAACTAAAATTCTGGGACTTGTCTGCCTCGCACATAATCATGTCGATTTCCCGTTGGTTAATGCAGGATCTGCCAACTAGAACTGAAGATATTTTTTCATTTACGTTTCTTACTGCCTCTAACACTCCTTTACCCAAATAACGCTGCTTGTGTAAATCTCGAAGTTCGATTGCCTCATGTCTCCCAGTAGACGCACCGGATGGAGCCGATGCAATAGCTACTACGCCTGAAACTGTGGTCACCTTCGCCTCAACCGTTGGATTTCCACGAGAATCGAGAATTTCGCGGCCCCTTATCGATGCAATACAAGACATAGAATTTAATCCCATAAAATGTAAGCACCTATTCTAAAACATGCATTATTTGTTGTGTGATTCATTTACAATTCGCCGTCTCTTCCTTATCATTCCTAGTTTGTATGGACCTAAGAAAGATATTGACCCTATCTTGTAGGAGCGGTATTTGTTCAACAAATAAACATTGCTGATAACAACAGATTTATAATCCGTTCGTACCGCATTTGCGAGCATCGTACTTGACAACGTTGTATCTTTTATTTACTAGACAAAGGATGAAATATTCTTAAAAAATAACCTAATGTTCTCTTGCTTGAAATTCCATAAACTGCGTGATTGCATCAATTAACTCTTTGTCATTTGTATTAAGTTGTAGGCTGGAACCATTATTCATTTCCAATATGCTATATTTTATTAAATCCTTTTTCTCCGACATGACCTTAGTTCCTGGCACTTCTTGTGCGTGTATATAAAACGGTTTGGTAAAGTTTCCTTCAGAAAACTCCTTTTGAATGTCCAGTATATGATTCTTAATTTGATTAATTGTCTGTCTATCACTACCATTTAATGCTGTTATGATAATTTTGCCACCATCGGGCGTTGGTACAAAAAGATGAGTAATCTTATTTTGATTAAAACCCATAGCAATATCTCCTCGCTCCATCATTTTCATCATTGTCATATCCGTTGGAGATTGTCTTGTGTGATTAGATTCATTACTAAATGATGATGGATATACTTTGGTATTCGAATTATTGGCCGTAATAGTAATGGCACCAACGTTGCTAACTACCAGCGATGCCCAAATCATAATGAATGAAATTGACCACCCAAAGAACATGAGCACGATGGCATAGACATTTCTCTTTGTCAACATTCGATAGTCTTTCATTTTTTTATTTTCAATTAAATTCTATGAATTCTCTTTAATATATTTACTTAAACTTGGTATCAACTTATGATAGAAAACTTTAGTTGGGGGCTGGTCGTTTGTGAACCAAATTTGACACGGTTTTTCGTTCAACTTCGTAAACACATCCGACAGCTAAAAATGAATGTCTGAATATACGCTCAACGGCCTAGTCACACGAAAGAGGTAACAAACGACATATTTTCAAAAACCTCTGTTCGCTGAACGGACGAATTTGTATCCAGACTTGTCCAATCTGCTTTTAATCTCCTCCCTAGTCAAGACTGATGGGTCAAACTCTACAATTACACTATCTGTCAGGTAATCAAATTTAATACCCTTAATGGCTTGTTCGCCCTTAAGCTGTTTCTCTACAATGGGTTTGCAGCTTATGCAATACATTCCAACAACCTTGAATAACGCCTTTTCTGTGGACAGTTCCAGCTATAGTATCAGAATAGTATATTTACATTCGCAATCAGCTAATGCCTAAGGTTTGAGTCAACTGAATTCTCCAATTTGGATTCCGTACGGTACAATAAATACAATTATTATTCGCAATTATTATTCGTTATACTTGTATCGTATTGTATCAAAGACCTAATGCAAATAGCAAAGCCATGACAGCTAAACCAATGCACTAATCTTAGCACCTTTTTGTTCTCGGAATGTTTATGAAGAGAGCCCAATAATTCGGGTTAATTGAAATCTTTTTTAGTCTATGTTATAACATTTTTGATGTTCTCCACGTCTGCCCTCTACTTTTTAGTTGCAATATTTGGTGAAAGTATTGAAAGTAATGAAGCTCATGGATTGCAGCTAGTTGAAGCACAGAAAAATGAAACTAGGGAGTCTGGACACAACGAGAACCAAGAAGCACTTGAAACGCATAATGAAACAGGTGAATCACCCGAACAACGTTTAGAAGAACACGCATCAGAGCAGAACGCAAGTGAATCAAAACACATCGAAGGGGAAGTAACAGAAGAAACTCTACATCAAGAAACATCTGAAAACCAACGAAGGGTTTTAGAATTCCCACTTTCAGTTGGTGCTGGAATCGGATATGCTGCAATAGGATTTTGGATGATACTAGATAAAGGAAACAGTAAAATACCTTACATAATAGCAATAGTCGGTTCATTGGTATTATTAGGAATTTATTTTACTTCCAGAACGGTAGGGATATCAAGTCTAGGAACAGAGCCTATTGGTTTATTGGACGCTATTGTAGCAGCGTCCCAAGTAGCAATCGTCGCCATTTCATTGTATATTCTATTTGGCAAATTTTACATCACAGGAATGACTGTTGGTAAATAGAGATAGAGATAGAATTAGCTGGAACAAAATACTAATCTCGGTATTCTTCTTCCTTTTAGCTGGATTATGTGAGATTGGTGGCGGTTACCTAGTTTGGCTTTGGCTTAGAGAAGATATGAGCTGGATACTTGGTGTTCTCGGTGGTTTTGTTCTTTTCGCCTATGGCATAGTTCCCACATTCCAACCGCATCATTTTCATAGGATATACTCGGCTTATGGTGGCATTTTCATTGTAATGGCTTTGTTATGGGGTTGGGTTATTCAAGGGACGAGACCTGATACATTCGATGTTATTGGGGCTACTATATCAGTTATCGGAGTCGTAATTATTTTCTATATGCCTAGAAAAAACGAGTTGATATCAAGTGAGCGTAAATGAATGAAATTACCACTTCTATTAGTTCAGTAGGACTATTTCTCTTAGCAGCGCTAGCTGAAATTGGTGGAGGATATTTAGTATGGTTATGGATAAGACAGAAAAAGAAATTAATCTTTGGCATTGTTGGTGGAATCAT
>DATBGR010000638.1:0-8484 GCA_036557905.1 Nitrososphaeraceae archaeon
AAACTACAATCGATCAGCTAATTGAAGAAGGATATAACGAGACTAAGGAACAGATGAAAGAGGTTCTCATAAAAAGTAGAGACTGATCTGAGCTGCACGGGAAATACATCCTTTAGGGTTGTGCTAGTCTAACTTCTAACTAGAGCTATAATCTCATCTAGTCTTACTGGTGAGAGATTTCCTTATAAATGTCTACTACAAATTCTGTCCAAAATCATTCTCACTGCCCTAGTTTTCATTTCTGGTTCACTTTCTGCGTTTGAGGGTGTATGTTCTATCATATTGTTCTTTCCACAAGAAAAGGATTTTGTTAAGATACAAAAAGATAGAATCTCCGAAATGAAAAAATGGTCTAGACTTCTCCTACTGTTATTGCGATTGTTATTGCTGCGCTGATTCCGAATGCTATCAATGTTGGAATACCTATCTCTCTGCTTATGTGATCGAATTCTGGTACAGTTAGTCCATAAACCCGAATAACAAAGGCTTTTTGCATAATCCACTAGAGAAGATCAAGGAAATATCAAAAATACCATGTATGACAATCGAATATAGCTCTAATATTCAAATTGCGCAATAGATCTACTGTGTGGACAACCACAGTCATATCATAACCTTGAAAGTTTTGCCAGCAACTGACGAAGCCTCGACTGCAAATACTACCACCATTACAACATCAGCAACCGAAAGAGTTTATTCTAGGCTTGGACACCCTTTCCATTATAATGGTAATTGCAGCAGCCTTGAATACGTATACAGCGATTAAAGAACAAGGGCGGAAGAAGGTTGAGTAGGGCGAAAATTTGGTTACCGATTACAGTTGGTAAATGTATACGATTTCAATCACATAAATTAATACCGCATTTTCGTAGATAGTGCAAATTCTACATTCTTCAGAGCACTGAAAGATAGGGTTCAGTAAGACTCGAATTATGAGCAGTTAATCGTGCAGCCTATTGGATTGCCAAACGATTCTATGCAACAGCAACATATGGACAAAAATAAAGTTTGGGATTAACCCAAACCCGATTGAGGAAGAGGGACATTCACTTGATAGAAATGCTACAACTAAATCAAGGCATTCCGTTTCCTGTAACCTTCTTCATCCTCAATTCTTCCTTTATCTGGATAATATCTACACTCTGGAATGCAGCCAGTAAATCCGTTGCAGCCTTTTCCGTCGTATCTCTCTAATCCTCTCATAGAGTAACTTGAATCATGGAAAAACCAGTTTCTTTTTTCATGCTGATATCTTTCTTCAGGTGATACCCTTAACTTCTCTTTCAGGTTATAATCTAGCTCGTCTTGAGTAATTCTGTGATCATAGACATCATCATCCCATGGCTTATGTCCTAATGCTTTCCACTCCTTAGCTGTAACATGTCCATAGTACAGAAATCTTGGTGGTTCTGATCCTATGTCAAGATAGTACTCGTCATCCTTGATCGGTCTGCTGGTCTGAACGGCTCGTTCTGCTGGTGGAAACCATCGAGCGCTGCCTATGCGGCCTCGACCGCCCTATCGAAGTCATCGACGATTGGCCAGATCCATGAGACCTTCAGCCGCGCCGCGCTCTCGAGATACGGATCGGCGATGTGCCCATCAAGTCGTTCCAGCCTCCCGAACGCGGCCAGTGCACCTTCTTCATCACCAACCTCTGCTGCTGTGACCGCCAATAGCAACAACAGCTCGACCTGCGCGGCCTCGTCCAACTCGTCGGCTCGCATCAGTAGCTCCTGGATCCAAGCTCGGCCATCCGGCATGCGATCGCGCATCTGCCAAAACAGCCAGAGGATCCGAAACTTGCGCGGCAGCGGCGCTATGTCATGGATGAAGAACCAGCGGACGGCGATCACCAGGTTCACTTCCTCGATTCGCAGACCTCGGCCCACTCGGAGTGTCGCTAGCTGGGCCAGTCGCCATTCTCCTCGAGCACACGGAAGTACTCCGCGTGCCGACGCTCGACATCGGCCCGGTATGCGCCGGAGTATGGACGCTCGGCGGCCAGCTCCCGTATGGATGCGAGCATGCGAAACCTCGGTCTGCTGCCGGTAATGTCAATGCCGACGAGACTGTGCCCAGCGAGGGCATCCAGCAAATCGAGCGTCCTTTGTTCTGGCTGATCGGAGACGTGTACAGCTGCCTCGACCGTCCAGCCCTCGACGAAGATCGACAGCATGGTCAGCATCTGCCGCACTGCGTCGGCGAGCAGCCCGATATTCCATTCGATGGTAGCACGCAGCGTGCGTTGACTCTCGGGGAGATCGGCAGGGCCGGTACCCAATGCCTGGAGGCTACCGTCGAGCCGAGCCAGCAATGCATCTGGTATCAGTAGTCGGATGCGAGCAGCCGCGATCTCGATGGCGAGGGGTAGGCCGTCGAGCTGCCGGCAGATTTCGTCCACTGCGAGCGTGTTATCTTCGGTCAAGGCGAAGTCGTGGCGGACGGCCAGGGCTCGATCTACGAACAGCTAAATCGCGGGCAACCGGCTCGATCATAGTTGGAATAATTGCAATAATAATAATAATGATAGCGATCACTATACTTCTCATAAAGATAGTCGCGCATATTATCCTGGGAATCATGATTATACAATAATCGTTGGCGCCATTTGGATTTATGGCAAGATGAAATCCGGATAGATTCTGCAAAATTCAGATGCAAAGACTAGTTGTCACAAATCTCAAATTAGAAATCCATAAAGTGGAATGCATAATAGATTTTCGCGCATAAAAGTTAGATCAAGAGACAAGTTAAAATGAACATAAGGATGTAACAAGATCATTGACTAGTCTAACGTATGCCGTATTGGTAATGATAATCACGCTAATTAGTCTATTAGACTATCCCGATATAGCTGCATCGACCCAGGTGTCTATTAAACCTGACACGATAACTACAAAGAGCAGGGTCACGATAGGAGACAATTTGGTACCTTTTTCTACGCTGTCTAACTTGTCACCCAATAGTCCTAACCCGATAAAATCGGAGTGCTTCAATTATGGTTATGTTTCAGATAACAAGCCTTTAGGCAACCTACTCATTATCAAATATAAAAATGATGGAAGCTGTAATCCTACAATAGAACTATTCTTGAATATCGGAACGGTCATTGGGATGATACCAGCACAAGGAGACCCACTCCATCTTGGATATAACGCGCTTGTTTTTGTAAAATATATAGAACATCCAAAGTAATATAATGAGTGCCCCGCAATTAAATAATATTACGTTGAATATGCCTACCTGTTTCAGTTGAGATGATAAAGCGAAAGAAAGTATTAACGTTTTTTTATTAATGTATATGGATCTACTTGTCTTATCTCGAAATAATAACGCAGTTTCTCATAGATTACAGAATGGATCTTAGCAGGGGACCTATGTTCGTCTTGATTTTTCAGATGATTCTCTTTTTACAAGTACATAATGTGGTATATTCGCAATTGTTGCAGGATACGAAGAGTAGAGTTCCCAACCTGATGCAAATAGAGTTCTTGCTTCATCTACATTTGTTGTAGTAGCAATATCGATTACCCTTCTTCGTCTAAAAATGGGCTTGTTGTCATTACCTATTTGAGGTTCAGCAGGTTGAAGTGAGGTAGATTGTAGGAATTTGTGAATATGTTCCAATCCGTTTTCATCGATTAGTTTCCACTTTGATTTGCCTGTCTCTGGATCTACGCCCATCTTGTCGAATCCAATTAGTTGGTTCGGAAATCCCGACGCCTTGCATCTATTACATTCTTGCATCTTTTTTGGCGGTTTTGATGCTTCCGCAGATATTGTGGTTGACAATAGTCTTAATCTGCAATGTTAGCTAATAATTCGAGTGACACCTAAAAGAGGGGGAGAGGTGCTACTCGTTGACCGTATGTGTCGATTAGAATATGAACAGAGAGGTGAATTTTCGCCACGCCCTAAAGTTGTCACAATTATTTATCAGAATAAAGTCATATCTATACACTCTTGCATTGCTTGCATACGCATAGGTCGTTCGATTGCATCCTTTCTATTGGTTCTGACATCTAATTAATTTCCTGTCATGAATGTAACCCCAAACAAACCAATTCCATCAAAAACATTGACATAGTTCAGTTTAAATATGAAAAAACTCCATGTTTTGATATAATCATATCAATAAAAGATTTTGTGATAAAGGCAAGTGTTAGAGACAAGAAATAATACATGTATGAACGATGATAATAGATATTAGATGATCTAATTCGAATGAGATTTCGGAATGAACTAACTCTAAATAATTACTTGAATTCCGACAAAGAACGGATTTTTCATGAAAACTACGACAGAGCAGTAAGAGGTATCAAATCTCAATTCGGGAAAAGATACTCTATGTTCATTAATGGTAGGCATATAAATTCGTCAAAAACTTTTATTGACACTTCGCCTATAGACAGTAGAATAAAATTAGGATATTTCCCGATAGCAAATAAGAAACAGGTTGTGACGGCCATCAAAGCAGCCAAGACTGCATTTGAGAAATGGGGGAAAACCAGTTATGAATCTCGTATTAATCTGTGCTGTACTGCCGCAGATATAATATCCAAACGCAAATTCGAATTAGCAGCCTGGATTTCGTATGAAAATGGTAAAAATAGGTATGAGGCAGTTGCTGACGTAGATGAAGCCATAGATTTCATCAGATATTATTCCGAAGTAATGGAAAGAAAGACTGGCTTCGTAGTTTCAACTACGAGGGCCGGCACAAATGAAGTAAGTAAAAGTTTAATGAAGCCTTACGGCGTTTGGGCGGTAATAAGCCCATTCAATTTTCCCTTTGCCATCCTATCAGGAATGAGTATAGCAGTCCTAATTACAGGCAATACGGTAGTTCTAAAACCTGCAAGTGATACTCCTATTATGGGAAGTTTATTTGTTGAAATTTTTAAAGAAACCGGCATACCTGACGGCGTAATAAACCTGGTAACTGGGCCTGGAAGAATGATTGGAAAAGTACTAACTGATAGTCTCGACGTTGCAGGTATTGTTTTTACGGGTTCCAAAATAGTGGGACACAAAATTATGAAAGATTCTAGCACTATTGAGCCAAGACCAGTTATCGCAGAACTCGGAGGTAAGAATCCAGTTATAGTTACTGAAAATGCAGATATCAACAAGGCCGCTGAAGGGATCACAAAAGCAGCATTTGGTTATTCTGGTCAGAAATGCAGCGCGTGCTCTAGGATCTATGTACAGAAAAACGTGAAGAAACTACTTGTGCAAAAATTAGTGGAGAAATCAAAAAAAATCACTATTGGGAACCCACTATATCATGATGTTTTTATGGGCCCCTTAATTAATCTGAACGCATACACAAAATATCAAAAATTCACAAAAATTGCCTCAAGAGATGGCCGGATATTATTCGGCGGGGGAGCGAAACGACAAGATAATTTGAAGTATGGCTATTACGTAGAACCAACGATAGTTGATGATTTACCCAAGCATAATTTATTGTTTAAAGAAGAGCTATTTGTACCGATCCTGTGTATAGCAGAATACACAGATTTTGAGGAAGGATTAAGACTATGCAATGAGTCGGAATATGGATTAACGTCAGGTATATACAGCACGAAAAAGGAAGAGATTGATATGTTTCTTGAGAACTCGAAATCTGGAGTCGTTTATGTCAATAGATCTGTTAGCGCTACGACTGGAGCCATGGTGGGTTCTCAGCCATTTGGTGGCTGGAAAGAATCTGGCACGACAGGCAAAGGCACCGGAGGACCATACTACCTAACTCAATTTCTAAGAGAACAAAGCCAGACTATAGTTAGTTAATATGATGCGCTCTTTATTTAGAAAGATGAGTGTAGAATTAATTAAATAAACCACATATAAGTCATGTCTTGTTTAATAATACTCATCACAGTAAAATTCCTCTCGAGAGTCATGACTAAAGGATAGATCTTGCCAATAGTAAGATGTTCCTCTTTCGCTCTCTAATCCTGCGTATAGAATATGGAAGCCATTGACTGCCATATGGTATGTATTCACACGTCTTAAACTTCCTTTTTACGAGTGTATCCTTCAATTCATTGTGAATCCCCATAAGTAGTTGAAATTCAAAGTGTTTCCTATCAGTGCCAAATTCTTCTGATAATGCGATTGCGTAATTGATGAGATTAGGATCATGTGTGGCTATGGCAAAGATATGATTTTTATTTTCGTCCTCGAACAGCATTCGTGTCAATCTTGAGAAGCTTGAGTTGATCTCAGCCATTGATTGAAATGCAGTTTCTTCAGATTGTCTATACGCACCTTTCACTATTCTAACATTTGCTCCATGTTCTATCAAATGTAGCAAGTCACTTGTGCTTCTCCTAAGATAGGATTGCAGAGCTACTCCTATCGCAGAATTTTCCTTAAATAGATCGAGGTAAATCGAAATTGTGCTTTCAACATATTGAAACGATTCAATGTCTATCCACATAAATTTACCTAGACTAGCAGCCTTCTTAGAAATTTCCCTTAAATTACGTAAACATTCATCATAACTAATTTTTAATCCGACTTGAGTTGGTTTTACTGATATACTTCCATCGATTTCTTTACTATTGATGAGTTCTAATAGCAAGGTGTATTCTCTTACTGTCAGATCAATACTTTCATTGCTAGTATTATCTTCACCAAGGAAATTCAAAATTGCGGATATTCCTCTTTTATTAGAGTTTCTGGCCTCACATAATGCATCTTTATTAGTGGTGCCTGACACCCACTTTCTGGCTGCCCGAAATAGTAGCCGTTCAAGTAATGTACTATCATGCAATGGAAATGAGGTCGCAGAGTACTGTGATCCTGATATTTCTGAATACCAATTTTCAGTTACAATAATATACTTACGCTGATTACCCTATTAAATTTTCATCATCGAATAATATGTTTTCGCTAGGCTAGAACTGTGGAACCCACATCCGGATAGTAAAATGTCGAATTTTGATATCTTTTTTTGGTGGGAATAGTCGAAAATTTTGAATCAGATAAACAACCATGACAGGTCAGGCATGAATAATTTGCTTATTCTGAAGATCTCTAATCGCCAATCAATGATCTCTCTATAAAATATTAATATCTCTGGTATAACTGATCTATTCACCCTAGAGCTGAACAATCATAACAACTGAAGATAAATTTACATAATAAAGGAATAATTAAGTCTAGTAGATCTCTGCATCCTAGATTTCAAAATTGGATTTGAAGAAAATTCTACGACAACACATTATGTGCATCTGTTCTAATTATTCTAAATATCGTAATTATTTCATGGACTGTTTGTGTAGTTCATGGTAAATTCAAAACAAATGATATGTTGCCATTTAATCTGTTCCTCATAAAGGTTTAGAGATTAATTTGGTAAAGATGCTTAACATATGGGGCTGTTCTTTTCCTAAATCTACACCTAGTTCACATTCAACCACGCACAAGCTAAATTCGTTCCATCCAAATGCATAAAAATCAATGAAAACCTTTTATTGAATATTCAGACTATATATTTATGGAAAAAGTATGTGATGAATGCAATCAGCGATTAAAAGACGATTCGCATCTTGCAGTTCATTTGAATACTTACCACAGAAAATCATTTTGTGCGGTATGTAAGCAAGAATTTGACAACGCACAAACCCTAAAAGCACATGTAAAAAATGTTCATGGATTGTATCATCGTATTTGAGCTTCCTGTTGTCTAAAATTATAATTAGCACACTTGTATTTGATAGGATGGCATATGAAAGTGGACCAGATATTTGATAGCGCAAGTAATGTGTTACAAGGTAATTGGAATGGAAATTTCACAATACCCTCGCCTACACTTTATCCACATCAGTGGAGTTGGGATTCGGCCTTTATAGCTATTGGCAATTCCTATTCCAATACTGAAAGGGCAATCAAAGAATTGGAATTTTTATTTGATGCACAATGGACTAATGGAATGGTTCCTCATATTGTCTTTAATGATAAGGAAAAAACGTATTTTCCGGCCGCTGACTTTTATGAGATAACTAGATCACCATTTGCCCCTAATCACATAGGAACATCTGGCATGACACAGCCTCCAATGCATGCTATAGCTTGTTACTATATTTATGTTAATGATACTGATACTCAGAAAACAAAATCTTTACAATTCTTGAGGAGAATTTATCCCAAGTTAAAGCTTTTTCATAAATATCTTATGACTGATAGAGATCCGGAGGGGTCGGGTTTAGTTACAATTCTTCATCCATGGGAATCTGGTCTCGATGATTCTCCCGTCTGGGATCATGCATTATCACAAATAAAGATAGAACATGTCTTAAAATTCCAAAGATTAGATGTGATTGCAGTAGGTGGTGCGAAGAACACAATTCCCACTGATAACATGTATAACAAATTCATTTACATGATAGAATTAATGAAACAGTATAATTATGACGAAAAAAAAATGTATGAAAATTTTCCATTTAAAATCAAGGCTATTATTTTCAG
>DATBGR010000639.1:0-4596 GCA_036557905.1 Nitrososphaeraceae archaeon
TTAGAGATTATGATATTATTTATACAAAGCTACAAAAATATCCTTCAAATCCTCAGAGGGATAGTGTTATTGAAACGTTGAAAGCAACAAGAGATGCGAGTTTAGAACATGCAAAGAACCTTGCAAGCTCCCTAAAAAGTACGGACACGAGTAAAATTATAGACAAAATCGGTGTAACAGAAAAAGAACTCCAAAAAAGATTTGATAAAATACTTGCAAGTTTGATATCAAAGATAGAATCGACCTTTCCTGTGGTCCTTACTGATCCTTTGAAAATAGAACAGTTACATGATCTGAGGATTTCTTGCAAAAAGTTAAGGTATTTATTGGAATTACTCCCAGACGAACACCAAGGCGCATTAAAAACAAGAAAAACTCTTCAAAAACTTCAAGATATTCTAGGCGCTATTCATGATTATGATTTTACAACAGATTATCTAAATTCATTAGGACAACCACCCATGGAAATTCAAGAGATAATAAATTCCGAGAATGATGAAAGAAAACTAAAATTTGATGAATTCCTTAAGTATTGTAAGAGACGATTAGACATTTCACCAAATTCATTTTTGATAATGATAAAAAGTTTAAAGTCTTCTGCCTAGATTGTTGAAAGTGGACTGACATGATCTAAAACTAAGGCATGATGCTTTACAAATGTCGATATAGAAATAGAAGATCATTCCATTCCTTTCATTAGCAAGATATGCTTTATCTTACGAATAACAAGTTAATTGTTTTTAAATCCGACCGACCGACAGTGACGTTACTTTTTAATAAAAATGAAATTCAAATGATCCTGATCACTAAAATTTAAATGAGATAAACCAAACTTGATCCATTTAAGCAGATACCAGAGCACGGCTACATTGGTAACATCTATTTTTGAATATGAAAATTCTATTCCTCGAGTAATTTATGAACAAATGAGATCACTGTTGATCCTTCTCCTACAGCAGAAGCAACACGCTTAATGCTACCACCGCGTACATCTCCAGCTGCGAAAACACCTGGCAAACTGGTTTCAAGCAAGTACGGTTGCCTTTTAAGAGACCAACCTGTGGTGCTCAGATTTTCAGGCGACAGATCGAGACCAGTTTTTATAAAGCCTTTTTCGTCCAGCACGAGACAACCATTAAGCCAATCGGTATTTGGATCGGCACCGGTCATAACGAATATGCGTTTGATACCATGCTTCTCAATCTGGCCAGTTTGACTATTTCGCCAGCGAACGGAATCAAGCTGATCGTTTCCTTCGAGAGATATAATCTCTGTATGGGGCCTGACAATAACATTGGGACTTTCTTCTATCCTGCGGATCAGATAGCGTGACATACTAGTGGCTAAACTAGCAGACCTTACTAGAACGTAGACACGTTTTGTCGTCTGTGCCAAGAACACAGCAGCCTGACCAGCTGAGTTCCCTCCACCAATAACAATTACTTCCTCTCCACTACACAATTGTCTTTCCACAAAGGTGGCACCATAATAAACTCCCGCTCCTTCAAATTGGGCCAGGTTTTCTAAGGGCAGTTTACGATATTGAGCACCTGTGGCGATCAAGATAGTCCGCGCCGGAATTCGGGCGCCATTCTCAGCTTCTACTAAGTACGGTCTGCGTTCGCAGACAATTCTTGTTGCTCTAGCTAGTAGCATCATAGCACCAAACTTCTGCGCTTGAATATATGCCCTCCCTGCTAGATCCTGACCTGAGATCCCGGTAGGAAAGCCCAAGTAATTCTCAATTTTTGAGCTTGAACCAGCTTGACCGCCAGGAGAACTCGTTTCCATTACCACCACATCCAGTCCTTCTGATGCACCGTATACTGCGGCAGCAAGTCCTGAGGGACCGGCTCCTATCACAACTAGATCGCGCACCTGGGTTTGGTCGATAGACTCATTGAAGCCTAGGCAGTCTGCGATTTCTTGATTACCGGGATTGCGCAATACCAATTGACCTCGACAGATTAATACTGGTACATCACTGGCAACAATTTGGAAACTATCCAATAGATTCTGTACATCAGGGTCTTGTTCCAAATCTACGTAAGAGTATGGATGTCCATTTCGCATTAGAAACTCTTTAATCCGCAACGTGCCGGCAGAATGTACTGATCCAATAAGGACAAGGTCTCCCACACCTGCAGCTATTAACTCTACTCTGCGCAAGATGAAAGCCCTCATTAGTATGTCGCTTAGCTCAGCATCATTTTGCACTAATCTGAGTAAATCTTTCTGATCAAGTTCGACTACTTCGCTTGGTTTAGTAGAGCGAGCCCGAACTAAAGATCGGCGGCCAGATAGCATGTTAACGTCTCCGGTGAATTGGCCATTACCATGGACGGTTATGAGAGTCTCATTGGCGCCGAAGGGGCGGACAATCTCTACTTCGCCTCTTTTTATAACAAAGAATGGCATTGAAGTATCTCCCTGCTCAATCAGGATATCACCGGGTTGTACTGAATGAGTACGTCCATACGCCGCAATACGACTGATCTGAGCTTGTGTTAATTTCGGGAATATTTTCTCAATTCGAGAACTAGTTAGAGGGAGTCCTCTGCGTGAATCGCTCGTGTCGTCACTTCCAGAGTGCTCGTTTGCCACATACAAAGTTTATTCACTCATACCAATAAAGAGATCTAATATCCGATGCAAAAAATAGAGAAATATGCAGCTTCGCCGTGGTTGACCCTTGCAATCCTGAGCAGCCTCGGTATAATAGCTATGGCTGCAGAGACCATGGTGCTTCCAGCAATACCGGATATTATCCATGAATTAGCTATATCCTATGAAAATTCATCATGGATATTAGCTTCCATACTAGTTACGGGAGCGGTTATGACTCCTATTGCTGGCAAGCTGTCCGATGTTTATGGTAAGAAGAGAGTATTACTGATACTTTTAGGAGTCTACATAACAGGTCTTTTGGTAGGATCACTGGCACTCAATTTTCTTACTCTCATAATTGCTAGGGCAATTCAAGGTATAGGAATTTCAATGTTCCCAGTAGCTTTCAGCATTCTAAGAGACAAGTTTCCACCTGCTAAACTTGCAATAGCTCAGGGAATATTTAGTTCTACACTATCTGGAGGTGCAGTAATAGGTTTGATAATTGGAGGAATCATAGTTGATGACTTTGGATGGAGGGCAACTTTCTTAATTATTACGCCTATCGCAATAATTCTCTTTTTAGTAATTGCTAGGTTTATCCGTGTTGGAAAAGAACAACAATATGTTTCAGATAAGGCATCTGAATTTTGTTGCAGGTTTATTCATGTAAGGCAAGATATACTATTAACAGAGAATACAAGTGTTGGCAAGATTAGTAATAATGGCACGACCTTAAGCAAGAGAAAGAGTATAGACATAAATGGAGCTATATCTCTCTCATTGGTAATAGTTTCATTTTTAATCACTCTTCAATTTTTGGAAAAGCCTATTACATTTACTAATTTAATTCAAATTGTTTTGTTTTCAATTACGTCAGTCGTTTCTCTAGTCTTGTTTGTAAGAATCGAGAAGAACACAACTTTTCCATTAATCGATTTCAGGATCTTAAAAAATAAGATCATACTTTATGCAAATATAATCAATATGACTGTCGGACTCACCGCATTGATGGTAGTGTATCAGACGCTTCCTATCTTAATACGAAATCCTCCTCCAGCTGGATTTGGAGGAGATGCATCAAGTATAGCAAGTGTTCAACTGCCGTACATGGTTGTGTCATTGATATTCTCTGTAGCCTCCGGTTTTCTGGTATCTAAATTCGGAAATCTAAGACCTACTACCGTAGGAACTATTGTTACTACCTTAGGTTTCTTTATCCTTTTCTTAAATCATTTTACAGAAAGCTCAATCGCCGCAGTTCTTGTCATAGTGGCTATTGGATTAGCCCTAACGCAAATTGGTTCGGTGAATGTCGTGCTGACTTCAACCCCAAAAAGGTACAGTGGAATATCATTAGGAATGAATCTCCTAATATATCTCATCGGCTCGTCAGTAGGGCCCGTGATTGCAGGGGCGTATATGCAAGCTAATCAGATAACTACAAATCCATCGGATGGGATTTTGACTTCTTATCCGTCTCCAGAATCGTATAATATGATTTTTCTTACTGCGACTATAATTTCATTAGTATCGGTGATATTTGCAATTCTACTCAATAGAAATAAAGATTCGCAAGGTAGAGATATCACGGAACGAGAGGTTCCTACTTAATAGTAAATGATGATGCTGAAAATCCATATGAATGTTTTACCAATCATATTCTCTTGCATCCAACATGAACATTAATTTAATCAAGCTTTTCGAAGGTTCTTTTCCGTGCAGAACCAAAATTCGATCATATGGTATTTTTTAGTTACAGACTTTGAAACCAATTAAGAAATCGGTTGACAAATAAAAACGAATTGTCCGATGAAGCTACAATCATTTTAATATCAAAAACACAAAGGATATGGCTGTCACGTAGACCGGTTCATGATTCTGAGCAGTGATTTAAAAGAGCATATTTCTTAAATACATGCATACGTTGTTTCTATTGGTATGCCGTACGAGTTGGAAGAGCCATTTTTCGAAGAAAAAGGAAAGATC
>DATBGR010000640.1:0-3107 GCA_036557905.1 Nitrososphaeraceae archaeon
TTCCAGGGATTATAAATACTTTGATATGTTTTGGAATTTTGGTAAGTAACTCAATTGCATGTATAATTTGTTTATCAGTATTTGTCTCTAATAATTCCTTATCCTGATGCGGAAATATTCCAATACCATCAACTAGATCTCCTGCTATACATAGAAATTTGATCTTCTTTATTATATCGTCCGAATCAGAAGAGAGCCAAATTAAGAATTTAATAAATTCTCTTTCCATAAAATATCTGCTTCCGACATGTAGGTCAGAAATCAATACCACATAGTTCTCAGATTTTGACCTGGTAGGTAGGTGATCTGGAATATCTGGAGAAACTATATTTTTTATAACAAAACTATGCGTTGCTTTATTATTCTGGTTCTCAAGTTCTAACATGACCATTTGATCAAGTGCAAGTATTGATGCCTGTTTCATTAATTCTTCATTAGTTGCGTTCACATTTAATACTCCTGTATAATCATCAATTACCATTTCTAGGCCATTTTTTCTAAAATGTTTAGACATCAATAAACCAGCAACTACTGAAACAGAATTTACAGTCCGATATTCATTAGTACTATGCGACTTTGATCTAGCCGTCTGCTTTAAAGATGCAATTCTTGTAATTCTTTTACTAGAAGGACGTAGTGATAAAATATGAAGTAATTTTTCAAATCTGCTTCTAAATAATGCAGTGTAACCCTCAACACCATCATTTGTATTAATCTTAGATGTTGGATCGGAAATTACTCTATATTCATGCTCATCAGAATGGGATGAATGATAATTTGTATCATCATAAATTAATTGAGGGTCAACTGTTACATTTGTAATTTTGCTTTTGCTTTTGTATTTTGCGATGACATTTTGTATGTCTTCTAATACAATCAAAGTGTCCCCTTTTTGCTTAGTTTTGATTATATCCCCTATAATTTCAGAAGCATTGATTTCTAGATTCTTAAGCATAGCAAAAGCGTCAGGATGAATTTGATAACCCTTGCTAATGGCCAGCGTTAATGCACTAAGAATTTCTTTTTGTAAAGCCAAGGTAATGGCTATTCATTCTATGAATATCCTCTTTAATTACATTTCCATGATTGATAAACTAATTATAACAATGAAGATACTACTATGATTAGTATTGCGTTTTAGTATTAAATACCGTCTGATCTATCTGGCGCTTGGTATATCCGCTTTTCTAATTGCGTATTCTGCAGGTGCATCAATTCATATGAGCATCAAAGAAACAAATATTCTAAAACAACAATTTTCAGAACAAATAAAGGATATTAATCAATTTGGGATTTTTATCAATAATGTTAGATTGGCACTTGGGATGTTCATTCCTGTACTTGGGATAGGTCTAGGAATATTTTCTGGTTTTTCAACAGGAATGGTATTTAGTGCAATTGCTTTAACTTCTCCTCTTATCAAGAATATTCCGCCGTTATTAATCTTGATTACACCGTTTGGACTTTTGGAAATTTTTGCTTATGGTTTAGCATTATCTAGAAGTGGAATACTATTTTATCAATTAATAAAGAGAAAATCATCATGGAAAGAATATGCAATTCCACTACTTATAGAATCTTCGATTGTAATAGTCGTCCTATTAATAGGAGCCATAATAGAATGGCAGACAATATTGCGATTTGGAGGTCTACATTCCTCTCGCATTGCTTCATATCAATACTAGTGCGGTACGCTATGTTTAGAATAGTAACATAATACAAGTGAAATGAAACAAATTATGAATTGTGGACTAGTCTTATAAAAATTAAAATAAAATGAAATTTTAAAAGCTTGAAATATACTATTTGTAGTTTTATTATAACCTATAATATCAAGAAAGAAAGTTTGTCATGTTATTGATCAATTACTACTACCGAGAGATCGCTAAATTTTCTCCCTTCTAGATCACTAACTTTGCCACGGAAAATCGTCTCTTTATTATCATTAGTTAGATGCTCAAAAACCCAGACATTTAGGTTTGAGGTATCTATTCCATTCTCTTTTAAAAATATCGCTATTTCCGATTGCATAAAATTCTTCTTTGAATCACTAGGCCACGGCCTAGGTAATAGGATTATATGTTTTCTATGAATTATAGATCTAACTAATTCCTCCTTTTTCTGTTCAATATCTGTGGTTACATGAAAAGTAACTATGTGTGCCTTATCTAATGGTACTTTTGATTTTGCTGCTGCAATCTGAATTGAACTTATGCCAGGAATAATTTCAACATTTTTTTCACCAAAAATTTCTAATAATCTATCAACAACCTCAGATTCGGAAAAATTTACATCACCGGTAAATAATACAGCACAATATTCATCGTCTTTCATTCTATCATATATGTGCTGATATAGTTGTTCTTGATTTTTCAGAGTGATCACATAAACTTCTTGTTTATTTTTGTCTATCATACTCTCAACAGCTGATATAGTGTACTTGTATCCAATAATATAATGTGACTTGTAGATTGCCTCCCTTGCAATATCTGTAATATATTTTACTGATCCAGGACCGACCCCAATAGTGTATAAACGCTTTGGCAATATATGATCCCATTATATTCAGCCCTCCTTAAAGATTTCTTGATCTTCATTATTTCGGTCTGCAAGTTAATTTTTATTTTATTTGTCTATTTACAATAGCAAGTCTATGATTACTGCTTATCGATTGCTTTGTGCATGTTATTGTATGCTTGTCTTATTTCTTCTATCGATGTATTGTCTTCTAATGTAGTTATATCACCTGTTACCTCTTCGCCAGTAGATATGGATTTAAGTAATCTGCGCATTATTTTTCCACTTCTTGTTTTTGGAAGCTTATTCACAAAGTAAATTTCTTCAGGCGTAGCAATTGGACCTACCGTATTTCTAATATGATCGATAAGCTCTTGACGAAGCTGATCAGATTCAAAGTAATCCGCACGAAGAACTATATATGCAATTATTGTCTCACCCTTTTTCTCATCTGGTCTGCTTGTAATAGCAGCTTCTGCAACTGACTTGTGTGATACAAATGCACTTTCTAACTCCATTGTGCCTAATCTGTGTCCTGCTACTTTGAGTACGTCGTCTGATCTTCCTAATAGCCAAAGATAGCCATCAGT
>DATBGR010000641.1:0-2555 GCA_036557905.1 Nitrososphaeraceae archaeon
CTAGAGATATTCTAGTTTATCTAATAGAAAATATTGGGGCCACACAAAGTGATCTCTCTAATTTTAAACATTTCTCAACACCGACGATTTACTGGTACATGAAAAGGCTCATTAGCTCAGGTCTTGTTGTGGGCTTTAAGGAAGGGAATGTAATACGATACTACGTCAGAGATATTTCTAGCTTGACAGAATGTATAAGGAAATATATGCCTGATACATGGATGAATCTAGCCAGTAAATTTGCCGATATGTATTTGAATATTACAAAGAAGATCTTGTCTCAAAAACAAAATAATAATAATATTAATACCAGTTCTATTATTGTAAATGCTTGTAAGAGGTAAACGCTTATCCAAAATACGAGTAGCTAGTAACCATTTGTTATTTTTTGACTGTACCGTCAGAACAATAGGTAAAAGTACTATCTTAATCTGATGAATGTAACTTTATATCACTTTTATGTTTCTACCTGTTTCATTCCGTGTTTTTATCAAGATAATTACGAGAGATGTTAACTACTAGTATTTGCGCTCTTCTCTACCACAGTAAAATTGTTATTTGTTTTGGGATTTTGACCTGAAGTACTTTTTGCTCCCATTTGGTCCCTTATTTAATTGTAGAAATTCTCGAATTCGATTCCGTTCTCTGAAAGTATAAATCCTGTAACGATTGCAGCCAATGCAGCTATCCCAATAATCGCTGCGAGAAAAGCATGAACACAATTATGTAACTAAAATTACAGGCTTTTCCAATTGCATTTGATTCAGAGTTTCACTTCATAATTTGGTAACTCATTATATGAAATATTTAGGAATACCTCACTACCATTAAATCCTTCAATGCAGGATTTTGGTATTTTGTATTCGCGACTCCATGAACCCATCACGGTGACCTCATCTCCTGCAACAGCGAAAACATTTCCAACGTCTTCATAATCTTTGGATCGCACATTTTTGTGTATAATTCTATCCCAGTTTACAACTGCCGGCTCTGACATTATATCAATATATTAGTGCCAATCCTTTATTATATTTGAGGTACATTAAACTAATTGGTTATTTATTACGCAATAAAACCATCTCACCGATTTCACGATTTAGACGTTTGTACCAAAACATCAATAACTATACTGGTACATCCAGTTAAAGCTGTCAGACAGAAAATGGCTGGTCCCAGAGCAGGTAATAACTACCAGATTTAATTTGGATTACAAAGTATTACAAGTTATGTATTAAAATAGCTTATGCATTACGATATGTTTCGCGTATCCACTCTCATAGAAAAGGCTTATGAATTGTAAGTCAAAGTTATATAAGTATATTCTCTACATATGTAGGGGATCTATTAATGAATTGGAGTTTGCCAGTTTATGTATTTAGGCTTTCATTTACTATACTCATCGTAGTAATTTTTGTCGCCGGTAGAGGGTTTACTACAACTGCTGTCCTGAGTAACAGTATGAATCTCCAAAGTACGTCTGGTTTAGGCACACAGGAAATCGAATTGAACGTAAAAGATATTGTAGTCAACAAGACAGGCCAAAATCTGGATACTGTCAAAATTATTTTTGCAGCACATAATCCACAAACATACACTGTTTTATTAAATGGAATTCACTATAACATTTTTGTTAACAATCAAACAGTATCATCCGGTGATATTGGAGGCGAGTCATTAATAGACATCATGAACGAGGAGCCAGAATTTCCACTAATAAGTAATGATACTGTTACCTTTAAGAACGTACAAACTATACATACAAATGAGATTAAAAATGATATATTAAATACAATAACTGCAGGAAAAGCTTGCTTTGCAGTAAATGGAACTTACTTCTACAGACAGGAAGCCAGACTGACTGCAACAGGAGGAGGAAATGAATTTCAACTGAAGTTTCCTAGTGGTTGCTGATAACTGGACAGTACTAATCAAGTTATAAATAAGATGTGAATTATATTATCGGTCCCACGAATTGGATTGGATGAGGCTGATTTTCCAGCTTGATCGTAAATAGAATATCTAACTTCGCTCTGCATCTTCCGGGTGATATAGTAAAGTTTTGGACAAATCATGGCCTTTCTTTGACCAGAATTTGGCTGCATTTTCGGCAAGATCTTCAAAGTTCTTCATGAAAGGATCAAAGTTTCTTTTCTTTCTTTCAGCCTCTACATGTTTTTTTAGGTATTTCCAACATCTATAAGCAAGAGGACCGTATTCTATTAAAAATAGTTTCTCATCAATATTTCCTGACTTTACCAATGTTCCAATTACATCGAAGTCTGCTCTTTTGTCTACAACTTCTGGACTATCATCAAATATCAGAACATCCTCATGTTTTTCATATTCAAGGTATAATTCGCAGACCTTCCTCCTGGAACATCTACGCTCTCTATTATTCAAGATTTTGAAAACATCAAGCAGACCATTGATTTGATGTTGTCTATTGCGATAATTGATTGTCATAATCGCAATGATAATTGTTGCGATAAGAGAAAAAATGCCTAGCCAATTCATCACAATCAATTCCATTATGGATTCTCAATCCATAAATAGAC
>DATBGR010000642.1:0-5559 GCA_036557905.1 Nitrososphaeraceae archaeon
GTGAAAAACGGAAAGGTCGGACAGAATGCAAAGATACGTGTGATTCAGGTAGGTAACAGATTTGCCACGGCTGAGATAGTCGATGGTTCTTCCGGTTCATCGGCTGAAGATATGACCGCATCATCATCTGCGGCAGCAGCATCAGAGCAGTCCAGTTCCTAAGACAATTCGAATTGAAAATATATTCGAATAATTTTTATTTATTATTATTTATTACGAACTAGCTTCGTCGATGTAAAAGATACGCTCGCTAAGTCCCTTTGGACCAGTTATCAAATTTATAATTGATTGTCTTAGTCTATTTTCATCAGGCTGTCGTCCTTCTACATTTCCAGCTAGAATCAAAGATGACCTTATCGATGAACCCAAAACATCAGAAAGCTCTTGATTAATAGTAGTAACAAGTGGCCTGAGGGCTCCTTTAAAAATTTCAGATCTAGCCCTTACAGGTCCTGACACTTTACCAACTGGTGCGTCAGGGCCGATGATCACGACATCACCTACAGAGGACTTGAATTTTGACGGGTCATTCGATGCACCGTCGGGAGACATTGATTTCACTACCTCTTTGACTAGCAGATATGGTATGTTGATATAAGTGTCTACTAACGATTGCCACTCGTTTCCTTGAAAGGATAGAATCTGACGGCTATAATCGAATTCTCCGGTAAAGTGAATCAATGCAAAAATCTGGCCGAATTTTGATTTGACTATTTTCATGAACTTTGCAAGCTCATTGTCTTTCAGGAATTCAATTGGATGTGTATGAAATTCCTTTAGTTCATCATGATTTGCTGACGAAAGAATTACGACCTGTTTTACTCCCAATGCCACCAAGGAAGAGGCAACTGAACGTATACGTAGAACTTCTTTTTGCTCTTTTGAATTTGTAGTTATAACGATAACCTTATCCTTAAGAACAGATTGGTCTGCTGGAACGGGCACAGTTGATCCGATAATTGGCTTGACCGGATAAAATACACGATCATTAGGTATGACTCTACTATTCAACATCTTGTTCATCTTTCCATCTGCAAGACAAAGTACCATTTCACCTACCTGTTCCTGAGTGAGAAATTCCCCGTCAGCAATCATTTTCCTCGTATTGTTCTGAATTTTTTCGGCTATCTCTTGGGTCTTACTCAAAAGGCCTGATAAAGTGCCAGCCAGTGATTTTGAATCTCCTGAATCATCATTTCTAGTCTTTAAAATGTCTGAACTTAATCCTTTAATACCAGCAGCAACCACTTCTTCGGATTCGCCCATAATTGAAAAAAATCTTTCTGCGTAATTTCCTATTTCTTGTGGGCTCAAACCCTGATAACCACCTATCCTTAAAAACTCCATCGCAGCTTTAGGATAGACGGTCTTGTAAATTCTATCTGAGTGAACAGGTCCTGGATTAGTGACAATTGAGGTTATGCCCTTATCTACCAATTCCCAACCCAGGGCTTCTCCCAGTCTATTCTTCGCCCCTTGCGCAGCTGTATATGGGGTTCTAAATCTATATGGTCTTTGCTCAAATTTATTTTCCTCTGTAAAAAAGGTAGAAATCGTAATTATCATCCCCCCGTGTTGCATAGTCGGTATGGCATATTGAGAAGTCCAAAAAGTCCCTGACAAATGAATGGATACGCAATCTCGAAATTCTTCGAAGGTTGAGCTTGGAAAGATTTTAACTGGGCCAGATACACCAGCATTATTAATTACAATATCAATTTTCCCTAGTTTACTTTTGATATCTTGGAACATACTCTTGATACCATTTTCATCAGATACGTCTATCCCTGGATACGAAAGTACTTTCGATGATGGCGAAGAAGATTCAAAAATCTTTTTTAGTATATTGGTTGTGTAATCTAATGGCTCTTTTCTTCTTCCCATTATGATAATATTTGCTCCCTCTTCGGCAAATTTTGTTGCTATAGTTTGTCCAATTCCAGTACCACTCCCAGTAATCAAAACATTTTTACCCGCGAATTTTAACGGCGATACAGATTGCAAATCCATATCCTAGGCTTCAGCACATGCTAATTAAAGTTAACGAAGACGACCGCCATATTTTATTCAAAAGTTCGATCCTATAGAATTAGAATTTTGAGATCAGCAATTTGAACCCGCATTACGATCTAATTTCATAGTTTAGGATGTTGATCTGATCATAAACTAGGGGATATGTAGTGGCTTATCATTGGCTTGGCATGTATCCCACATGATAGAAATTTAGAGATATGGTAGGAGAAATCGAAATGCATGAAACCGATGTGGTCAATTAGATACAAGTTATGACTGACTTGTATTAAGCTCTCCACCACTCAAATCCGACATATACTACATTTTTTTTGTTTAGATTTGGGATAGCGAGAATGAACTGCTTCTTTACAGTAGTGGCTAATCTCCCGGCTAAGACTATACCCGTTGCCGTGACGAGGGTCTTTCTCTTGTACACTTCGATTAGGTAAGGGGCATGGTCAATACCAGGACCATGTTCGTAAACCGCGAAATCACAACCGAATTTGATACCGGGTGAAACAACGTATCCTCTACCACGGAGATCTTCAAAGACTTGGTATTTTCTGTCGAAATCTGAGTAAACTTTCCTACATATTGATTTTATTTTAATCGTCGATACTATTTGACGTGATCGCGACCTTACCGTCAATTCATTATGCTTCATCAAATAATAGCTTTCTATTAAATCGAGTATGAGAGGACTTTCGAATTCTATCCCTTTAGGTTTAGGAACCCCCATAGGCTTTCCAAAATAGCCTTTTGAGTACAGATTTCTTGATGAATCGATATCCCAGACTACGATCCTGTTTTCGACAAAGTACCCTTCCGGCTTCAAGTTACTAATTACTACTCGGAAAATCCTGATGGGATCGAAAAGCCTAGTCCAATAAATCTTGCAGGATTCAAGATCCTGTTAATTTCGTAACCTATTATAGTTTGCATCTTTTGCTCTGCTTGGACTTCTTGTTCCTTACTCCACATTCTTTTTCAATTGAATGGCTTTGATATTAATGCTTTTCACAAGTGTACTCAGATACTGCCAGTTGTTGATCTTGAAGCAACAGGAGTGGATTTGCAAACTACGTAGTTGGAACTGGAGATAACTACCTCTTCCACAACGAACATCTTGCAAGCAGATAGAACTATTGATTCATCCCACACCCTTGGCTATAGCTTCTCTAATTTCTATCAGATCTCGAACTATTGAACTTGCGGTTTCCATTCCTCCTGCTCCCCGACCAATTATTGTCTTATCACCGGAGTATTCAGAGCAAAATGTAACAGCATTTAGAGTACCGTTGACACAAATGGGGTCAACCTTTTTTATTATTGTAGGCTTTACTTCTAGACACTTGTTATCGCATCTCGCCACTAGTTTTACCGAGTTCTTATTCACTGCAGCCTCCTTTATATCGGCAAGATCAACGTCCGTAATTCCTTCCCTTTTGACATCTCTTATGGTCACTTTGAGTCCCATTATCCAATTAGCCATAATGGCTAGCTTAGATGCTGCATCATATCCGTCTATATCGAGAGAGGGACTAGCCTCTGCATATCCTTTTGCCTTGGCATCATTAAGAGCATCATGAAAATTCAGGCCCTCCTCCATTTTTGATAAAATATAATTTGTGGTGCCATTTAGAATACCCTTAAATGAGATAATCCGTTCACCATTCAAGCACCTTTTTGCGAATTCAAGTATCGGAGTCCCCCCACCTACCGTCCCGCTAAATCTGAACCTAATATTGTTATGATCAGCTAATTCTATAAGTGAAGGGAACGCTAAAGCTAGCGGTCCCTTGTTTACAGTGATAATGTGCATACCGGCACGCATGCCAGATATAATATTCGCAAGCCCAGGTTCAGCGCTATCCAAGTTTGTTGGCGTCATTTCTATAAGTAATTCCGCCTCGATGCCGTCTATGACGCCTGCCAAAGATGACTGCGGCTTACTCTTATCATAAGCAGCAACAGTTCCTCTGGATAGTTTTGCCTCCAATAAACGATCTAAATCGAGTCCAGCCTGGGAAATTGCGGAACCTTTACTATCCAGACATGCCACAATTTTTGGATTGATTCCGTACAAGGTATACAAATCACTTGCACGGGATAGCAAAATCTTTGCAAGACTTTGTCCGACAACTCCAAATCCCACTAAGATAAGCCGCAAATTAAGATTTCAATATCGTTCTGGCTTTAATATGTTTACAAGGAGCAATTTTGTTAATTTTGATGCTGAAAGTAACTTACTAACCAAGGAGACCTTCGCAAATATTTTCCTAATACAAATGTAGTATACATAATATAGTACCTTTATATAAGAAACTGGCTAGATTAGAACTGGTTCAAAATTTGACACGTGAAAAATTCGAGCATTTATGCCTCCGAGAGTAGCACGAAATAATGCATAGTTCAGTCTGGCTGTGGGATATTTGATAGAAGAAATAGTGATAATGATTTTCATCGGAACGTTTGCAGGATTGATAGGATCAATGGTTGGTGTGGGAGGTGGGATAGTAATATCTCCCGCACTGACGTTTATTGGTCTCATGCCTGCTCAAATTTCGAGTACCAGCTTAATACCGGTATCGTTCACCTCTCTTTCATCTACGATTGCATATTCAAGACAGCGTAAGATAAACTATAGTGTAGGAGTAAAAATAGCATTATTTGCAATACCTGGAGCTGCCATTGGAGCCGTATTGTCTTCAGATTTACCATTGGGACAGTTCAAGCTTTGTTTCGCAATCATATTGTTTCTCACTGGTGTATATCTTTGGATTAGGAATAGATTTCGAAGAAAGGGGACCGATAATGAAATTAGGAGTTTCAAAAATAAGAGGACTAGAGAAATCATTTTAGCAATTGGTGGTTTGGGTGCCGGAATAATCTCCAGTCTATTTGGTATAGGTGGAGGGATAATTTTCGTACCACTAATGCTTTTAATTCTAGATGTATCGATGAGTACCGCGGCTGCTACGTCGCAACTTTCACTCTTGATTACATCTGCAGTTGGAAACCTTGTCCACATTTCTCTGGGTCATCCTGAATATCTACCAGCAATCTTCCTTTCATTAGGTTCAGTAGTAGGGGCCCAAATTGGTGCTAATTTATCAAAAAAAGTTACTGATACAATTTTGGTTAGACTATTTTCCATTTCCGTAGTAGTAGTAGCTGTAAAGCTATTTGTCGACAGCTTACCGTCATTGTAACGCATGAAATATTCACTAGCCTGATTGGTATAGAATCAGTCAAAGGCAATAATCTAACCAAAAATTTAGGCAAAGCAACATCATCAATTGCTATCTATTCACTAACCTGAGTCTGAGTCAGTTAAATATGCGACAAGGTTGAACTATTTTTGGATCATTAGCGAAATGACATACAAAATCAATCAAAGATAAAAGGTCAGACCTGTTCTGAATGAAGGATAAAGTCATTTTACGAGCGGCATAAATCTGTCCCAAAATTTAACCAAATTACTGCAGCAGCTTTAGGAAAATACAACACATCAGGATCTAGCGTCTGGATTCTTGACCGGTTTTA
>DATBGR010000643.1:0-10524 GCA_036557905.1 Nitrososphaeraceae archaeon
AAAATCAAAATCAAAATCAAAATCAAAATCAAAACCATCGACAAGGAATAGCTATGAGTTCGGTACATGATCTGCAAAATGCGGAAAATGAAAAGATTCAATCCAAGCTTCGACTGAGTTTAGTGAGACCATCAGGAGAACTAGTCCAGTTCCAAAATATGACAATACCTACGGGGAGTATACAATCATTAGCTATAGCGTCAGCGCCAGAAGATGACTTGGTATCCATAGTATGGACAAGTGATAACTCGATATATTTCATGCCAATTCATATCTATCATCTAACTTAATATTTTCAATTTGCTGTATTCTGCTACATATAATACATTATCCATCGACAAATAGACTGTCAGATACAACAAGCTCTACTTGATAAATTGTCAGTAAAAAATTACTGAATTCGTATTCAAAAATATCAAAATATAGATTCTCATTAATAAGGTTGATTTGGCAAACTGAGAATTTTTATGCCTAGATGAAAATAATATTACTAGTTTGTCTAAATCTCAACTAGTCAGAAATTGACATCCTCGTTTTAGTACAAGTAATTTTATTTTAATTCTATTTCTATCTCAATTTATAATCATTATTTCGAACCTCATACTATGGTATGTTTTTTAATCCATTGTCATAAAGATCATATTAGTTCTAGAATAATAAACAGTAAGACAGACAGACATACATTTAGCACACGATCAAAATGAATTTAATAATTAAATTAAATTAATTACTTAATTAATATAATTAATTCTGGTCGTGGGATCGAATAAGTATGAACTAAGATATCCGAGTGCCTTTGCCTTTTAAATAAAAAAATGATGATTTAAAATTGGCAAAAATCCCATAAAGTATTAATTGCTCCACCATAGAGATTAATAAATAGCAATAACCCACGATCATGTAAAAATGAAACGAGCAAAGGACTCAAATCGGCTTAAATTTACCCAAAACCGCCCACACTTTTGTCAATGGTACCACCACCATGTAATAGCCATGACTTATGATGTGAATGTATCC
Organism: Nitrososphaeraceae archaeon; assembly: GCA_036557905.1. Lineage (GTDB taxonomy): Archaea > Thermoproteota > Nitrososphaeria > Nitrososphaerales > Nitrososphaeraceae > JARBAU01. The sequence continues at coordinate 1,018 of DATBGR010000643.1, forward strand.
TTTGCCCGTGGATCCTATCAATTTTCATCATAATCAATATAAGAAAATTTTGGTATAATCGACGAACGTACCATGTATTGTGATGAAGATGTGATTAATTGATTGCACATTTTAATATACTAGAATCCCACATACGAGAACAATTAACAAAACTGGTTCTATGTTTATCAAATGGTAACATATTCATAAATGGGATATGCATTCAAGTTACAAATAGTTCAAATAACTAGCCAATATATCACTGAACAGGATTATAGATTATTTATCATTTCAACATAATTATCTACAGATCCATCCAAGAATATTTCCTTATACTTGCATAATATTTTCTTGATCTCTTTGTTATCAGTTAAGGTGTACTGTTGACAACGATCTCCAGATTCGACAGATATAATCCTAGCATCTTTTAATCTGTTAAGATACCATGATATGGTGGATTGCGCTTTACCACTAGATTCAACTATATCACTAAACGAACACATATCATGAGTCAAAATATAAAGTACAATCTGTCGGATCATCCTATTCTTTAGAGAGCTTATTATCTTTGTATCTTTATCCGGACTTTGTGTAATATAATACCTGGTCATACTATTTCTTGTTCTATGTATTCTAACTTTACCCTTCTTCTCCAATAATGAAAGATGATATGATAAGACGCCATTCTGAGCGCCAGATAGTCTAAGGAGCTCTCTATATCGAATACCTGGATTTCTGGTAATGTAACCTAAAAGTGATGTACTCGTAACTCGAGTAGATTCTCGTGAAATACGGTCCATAGTTGTATTATATTTTATTGTAGTGGGATTGTTGGTTGTACTTGATTCTGAATTCATTCCTTCTTTTTGCTCACTTTAAAGACTCCAATTCCAAATAAGGTTAGCATTACAAATAGTATTACGTGGGGTAATTCAATTCTGACAACCGGTATAATTATATCTTCAATATTAGTTGTCGCAAATATCAGGTATATACATTCAATTGCTACAAGTGATAGAAATCCCAATGCCATACATAATAATCTGCATGAGGGGCTTCTTTTGTAAGCAATAAGAGATACTGTACCAAGAAAAATTGAAATAATCAAGCTAGCTAAATGAAGTAGAATGTGATATATCATGTTGACATGATACATATGAGGCAAAACGACTGGCACTACCAGAATTCCTATGACGATAACAGATATTAATGCAAGTAGTTTGGGTTTACTATCTGCAATACTATTCATAGGCATTCTACTTGATTGCATATTTCTGATAACTACTTATTTTAGACTTATTAAGTGATGTGGTACAAATATCGAATGCATTGCAATTATTTTCTAGATTGAAATAAAGGGGTACGACACTGATAAATATACACATGTCTGCCTTCAATTCATTGTGGTGTCATAATAATTTTGTTTTTTTTAGTTTTCTGATTATTCCTTGATAATTATAATAAAATAAAATCGACAATAATGTCTAAGATACGGAACAGGCAACATAGAAAGGTGACGAGAATGATAGACCGCATCAGGCGGCTAGACAAATGAATCGCAATTTTTGTAACTGTGACGACTTTAAAGAAATAGATTATACTTATATTTGATACTATAAACCTGTAGCCACATCGACTTTTTTCCATGTTTCTTATCTCAAGTCAACGCTTTTTAGATTAGTCTCCGAAAAGCATCCGAAGTTGGTCATGTCTTTGGTACCAATTCTCAACATTTGCAATGTCAGGATAAGTGTCTATTTCTGCTATTATTCTGGCAGTGTGAGCTAGTACTGAATGCTTAATCATATCTTTTGCCTCGGCAAGAGTCATATCTCTCTCCAATTCATTTTGGTCTGCTGTTTGTAAATATGAGGATATTACTGAAAATAAAATATACTGTGCAGAAGCAATCCATTGATCCGGCATATTTGGAAATTGCTTTATTATTTTATTTACTATTTCAGCCTGCAACTTTGCATTGCGAATTAGCGTCAGTCTGGCATGTAGATTTTTGGTCGTAAGGTTTCTATCATCTTCTATATAAAAAGATGAGAAAGTTGAGTAGGACAGGCCAAGCGTTGGATACGAGTCCCAGGCTCTTGTTACTATCATTTTCCTGATGTCTTATTTCCAATGCCTGCTAACTTTGCTTGCATATCTGCATTTGATTCATAAGGTTCAGGAAATGCAACATGTGCTCTAGACTCCGGACATCCAAAACCACCTGCTAATCCTTTTCTTTCAACTCCGTCAGAAATCTTGACTGTAGAGTTGTCTGCAGATTTAGATTCTCCTCCAACTGCACATGTCCATTTAATCTTTACTGGTGTATTATTTATTGTCCCATTTAGTGTATAAGAATAAGTTGTCTGTACTGTTGGATAGTAGGGGGCATTGTAATGTCCTGGATCTCTAAATGCTGGTTCAAGATCGAAAGTTTGATTCTTGTTGCCTGCAGCCACAATTACTTTGAGCGTATTCTCTAAACCATTTACTGGTTTTGTATTATTGGCTTGGGAGTTCATCGGATCCTTAGGGTCTGGTGTATATGCAAAAAAGTCCACTCCAGATTTGTCGTCTACAAATACTGGCTCATTCTCTGAGCCCACTACCAACAAGTATTCCTTTCCACCAATATTAAAAAGGCCTCTCTGATGAGCCAATGTGGATTGTGCATTAATTGACAATAAAATCAATGCTGCTGCAGTACATCCTGAAATGTACAATAATGTATTTTTACGGAATTTCATTTGTCATTTAGTTTGCTAATGTAGATTTAAACGTTCTAGAATATTCGACGAATGTACCATTGCCTGATACATGGTCATAAAGTGTATATCCAAGGCAAAATTGAAAATGACTATTTCTAACAGATATAATTAATATCAAGAAAATAAGATTGATTAGTACTTAACAGGTATTGATACCTTTCTACAGAACCGACTAAGTCAAAAAGTAGATGCATACATTGCTAAACAATTTTGGCAAAGTCACTTAGATAGGTATTCATATAAAGATCTGAGTGAATTTAGTAACTGTTAATTACCTCCTTCAAATCTATCTATCGCTATTCTAAGATCTTGTTTACTTCTCTGATATGTATACCAACTTATTATGCCGAGCAGAACTGAGAGAATTATAGCAAATACTCCGAATGCGAATGAATCAAATTTTGATACTGTTTCTTGATTTTGTGAATTACTTGGAATATTGTTATTGTTATTACCAGCGGTTCCAGTATTACTAGCGCCGATTTTCATATTCGCGTTGGAAGGTGGAGAGGGTGCAGATGTAGATGTAGGTGGTGTGTTAGCAACTGCAGACGTAAAGTCATAATTCAAATCATAATCTGCCTGTCGCTGAGCAGACAGAGCAATGTTCCATTCTCCAGGCAAGCCAATAAATGTACCAACAATAAATATATTTGGTTGTAATTTCTTCATCGTGACAACGATAGGACCAATATCTGCTTTTTCATTCTTGAAAATCAATTCAGTTCCAGTTACTTTAGTATATGGCTTGCCACTAGGATCGGTAAAGGTAATCTTGAAGGTGTTAAACCCAGAGTAAAATGGATTTATTTCTATCTTTGCATTAACATTCATTATCTTTACTTGTTTTACCAATGTACTATTTTTTGTCTGCATCTGATTACCAGTCATAGGCATTTGAGATGAAGAGGATGTAGTGTGTGTAAGCATATTTGGCATATTTGACATTCCAGGCATAGACGCCATACTCATTGAATTGGGGGATGTTATAGTAAGTAAAGATGCTACTAGTAATAGAAATATTGCTAACAATGACTCAATCTTTACAGTAAATCCAAATCTAGAAAATATAGATGCATCACTAGTACCGTTTGAACCAGAGTGGTTAGCATCATTATTATTATTTTTATTTCTAATAGCTAGACTAGAGAGTTTTTGGATAGCTCGGTTGCTGCTATTTTTGAAATTTTGTGTGGTATGTTTGCTATCAATTTCACTTTTAATTTTAGCTTCAGAACTACTACTGCCAGTGGTCCTACTAGTACCTGTTTTTCCGATATTTTTAATTACAGTTATGAAATTATGTATCTTTAACTGGTGATATGTGCCAAGAAGAACTACTGGTAATGCGACTGCCAACTTTATTATTAAGATGTTCCCATAAGTCGAATAAAATAATTCATCAAAAGAATGAAGTTGGATCCAAGCCATATAAATCCCACTTATACCTATAACACCTAAAGATATTGTGGCTATAAGGGAAAATCTTGGAAGCAATAGTGCAAGGTAATACGTGGTTGCAGAGATTTTATTCCTGCTAGATTCGTTCTTTATATTTGGTATATGTTCTTTCTGTAATTCTTGTTGCTGCTGTTGCTGCATTTGCATTTCATATATAGATAATAATTGTGGTGGTGGCTGCTGTAATGTATCTGAATTTCTTAAAGAATGCAGTAATACAACTGCGATGTAGAATAATCCTCCTATCCATAAAGATACAGCCATAAGATGCATCCAGTCAATAAATACAGCGAAGGATGGAATGAAATGAACTGCAGCATTGTGACTTGTCATGCTATTTGCAAAAATGCATACTGCACCAGCGGCAAAAGCAATGCTGAATAGAATTGATTGAAATGTTATAGATCTTCTGCTATTGCTACTTTTTTTTAAAGGTTTGAAGGCTTTAGACTTGCGTATCAGATAATAATTGACAAGTATACAAATCATGATAACCAATGCAGTTATGACATGTATTAACCAGGATATCCCAGAAGAACCATGAAGTACAGACCCAAATATTAATCTGTAATTTGAATTGCCGTTTGCCGCTAACTCATTAATTTGTAAAAAGAGTAGTGAAGACGCGCAGACAATAATAATAGCTGACGCAATTACTAGTAATAGACTAAATCTTTTTGCCCATGGTATTGCTGTTGTATTAGTAGTAATAGCAGAATTGGATTCAGCAACATTTGGATTTCTTGTAATGTTCTTTTTGCCGATTCTATTTCCGAACCTCTCCCAAAGAAAGGAATGTGAAAATATTCCTCCTACAATTGCTACTTCTGAGACTATTAATGGCCATTTTATAAATCCATCTAGGCTAGAAGTAACTGCAACAGTCTGGGTATTCTGCTGTTGATTATGATTAATATTATTAATACTAGGAGAACCTTGTTTAGTAGCAGCAGCAGCAGCAGTACTTCCTGGACCCACATTCCCTATTCCAAACACGTACGAACCTCGCGCTATATGCCCGTCATCAGCTGATTGCGTCATCCATGAGACTGTGTATACGCCATCTGTTATTTTTTTAGCGTTTAATCCTGTTTGAGCTTCACGATCATGGTCTCCTACTACAGTAAACTTACCATCATCTATTCTTTCATTCTTTGAATTTAAAACCTGTATAGTACTAACATTAGGATCCGGCCTTTCCGAAAAGTCAATAGTTATTTTAGAAGGCAGCGGTGACCCTTTTTGTATTATCGAATTAGAAGCGGGAGTTTCAGTAACTGGGAGAGAATGTGCATAGGCATAATTTAGATTGTTATTATTAACAATTACAAAAGATATAAGAAAAATGGTAAAAGTTGATAATGAGATTAATGTTAGACTTTTCTTATTTACAACTAACCCATCTTTTTTGGACTCAATATTCTTAAATCTAAAAGAAAAAAAAGAAGTTTGACTAGATTTCCTCATTTACAGTTACTCCAGTCATTTGTTGTCTACTACTTGTTATGGAATTGTTGCATCGGCCTTTGGCAGGGGACATCCAAAACCTCCTGCAACACCTTCTCTCACTATTCCTTTTGACAAGGTTACTTTATTGTTATTGCCAGGAGTATCATCTCCAGCGCCAGGAACACATGTATAGCTTAAGTGAATCGGTGTATTATTAATTGTACCTGTCAATGTGTATGTATATGTTGTTTGTGCGCCTGGGAAGAATGTGGCAGTGTAATGTGCTGGATTGTCATCATCCGGGTCAAAATCTAGTGTTTTATTCTTTGGACCTGCAGAAACTTCGACCTTTAGAGTCTTATCTAATCCAGTAATAGGCTTTGTTCCATTAGCTCCATCATTCAAAGGATCCTTAGGATCGGGTGTATAGGCAAAAAAGTCTACTCCAGATTTATCTCCTACATATACAGGTTCATTAGTTGAACCTACCACTAGTAGTGTCGGTTTTCCGCCTATTGTGAAAAGTTGTCTTTCGTGTGCAAAAGCATTCGCACCCATAGATAAAATCAGTGTTGCACCAAGAAAAGCTGCCAGAAACAGTACATACTTCTTACTCTGGATAAAGGTATCCATGTCAATCATAAAAAGAGTTTTGAATTTAAATCTTATATGTCATTCGACGAATGTACCAATACCTATTCAGTTAACTCGCTTACATATCACTCTTTTGATATATTTTAATGTAATACATATTAGATCTACAATAGAGGACTCTCAAGATGTCATATTAAATTTGAATTCTGAAACTTCTGGCTTGATTGGATTGAAAAGTATTCCATAAATTGGAACCTTGATAATATAATTTCCATTTGATATCTTTTGACTTTTAAGGATGGGAATCTCGGCCTGTCCATCGAACGTGTGTAACGGGATTTGGGTTTGGCCAGTTTCATTAGAGAGCTGAAATACTACTTTACTGTCTTTTAGGATCAGAAAATTATAGTCGACATGTTGTTGTATAGTATTTGTGTGTGGTTTAAGGAAGAATACCTTAAAAAGTTCTTTCAATTCAGGATTATAGTGAATAGTTAACTTTTCTATTGATACATCCAAAATTTTCCCGTTTGTTGAATTTCTGCCTATAAATGTATCTGCATTAACACTTTGAATCACGGATGTATAAAGGATCATACATATTAAACTTGCAGAAAGTAGTATAAATGAAAACAAAAGGAATAGATACAAACGCCTTATTGAATGTCTTTAGCCTATTATATTTTCCGATGACCTATTACAAAAACAGTCTGAAATATAGCTTGTGATTTTCCAATTCAGAAATATGTCTTACAGCAGCAAGCAGCATTTATGAATTTTTGCTGCGAGTTATCTATTTTCATCGACATTGGAAAATGTAAGGCAGTTATCACATTCATATACTTCGTTCATTATGATCTTCTAGTTTTAATAATCACCCCAGTTAATACAGATATACCTACAATAATAATCGCAATACCTGCAGGCAATGCTGAAATTAAAGATATGCTTGTAGATTGAAATGGAATGACTACCTGAAATGACGCCAATGCTAAGGCAGACATATTTGACCTGATAGCCGCAATAACTTGATATGTACCATAATCTGGAAATAAGTACTTTAATGAAAAATAGCCATTAGGAGCAGTTATATTGTTAAATCTAAATGTTCTTTCTTGTCCACTACTATTAGCTGTTATAATAACATGAGCAAGAAGATTCTTCAGGTTCTTGCTTGTCTTTAAATCTTGAACAATAAATCTTAATTCTGTCGGAGAGTCGACTACAGGCTTCGATGGAGAATATCCAAAAACTATCTTAACTCCATTGTTCTTATCAATCCATTGTTGTGTTGCATTATTTGAAAATTTGGTGTTCTGCACAGTATTATCCTGAGCATAAGCTATGTTTTTACAGGAATTACAAATTATTTGATTTACTTGTGTTAGCAGTATGATGAAAAGAATACTTAATATAATAATAACCCAAGCATCTTTAGAATGTATCTTGAAAGTCAACTATCGTACTCACTCACTGAAGACATTCGAATAACATCTTTTTATTAATTTATACAAGCCCATAAGAATTTCAAGGCCACTTTTCAATAGATCGACAGATTTCCTTGGCTTATATTTATTTCAGTAAATAAACGTTTATGATCATAATAAAACAGAATAAAATTGTAGGAATTACTAGATTGAATACTTTCATGGTATATGATTGTAGCATTTAATCTTAGCACAGATAGAAGGGGGATCAAACCCCCAACACGAATATTGTTTCTGGTTCTGCGCTGATGAAGATCGTCTATCCCTACTCTGAATAGATGTCAGCTGAATATCACATATGGAGGACTATTATTATTTGTGGTACATGCCACGAATGTACCAGTTTATGATACTTATCTTAACATTTATTGACAAGACATATCAAAATCTAGACCAAGTTATTAGATCAGAATGATTCCAAATCTACACTATGAAAACATAGTCTCGTTTCAAGGACACAATACCAAACGACACTAATTCCACCTATACAGAAAGGGAAGAAACTGTCTCCCCTTGAACTTCAAACCTTGGCGTGATTTGATTCAATCGTTCATCTGACTTGGCATATGTGTCTAATTGATTATTGAATGTGAGATTATTATTATTATTTGTGGTACATATTACGAATGTACCATAATCGATATTGTAAAGAATATCAATTAATGTTTGATCTTAAAAGCTTTACCATTATGACCCTCGATCAATCGACTATTTTACTAGACTAAATAGCTTATTTTTGTATCAAAAAGATTAGAATAAGCCAATTAAAAATATTCATATTACGAAATATACACATTAAATCATTTTAAACATTTTATATCTACACACATCCAATTGTATCAGATAGTAATATGATTATGGGCTGAAGTTATGAAGTCACGCTCACTCTGTAAGATACGATCGCCGTTGTCGGGATGTAACCAGGCACACAAACAGTAGACCAGTCTTTAGTCTTAGGTATTGGGTACAATACTTGTTCATAATTATATAAACAATAATGTCGGTGACCCGCTTCGTAATTCTATGAATGTAGTACAGTCTGAAACTGTATTATTGAATTAAAAACATTTCAGAATTAAATATTTTTGTGCTCTAGTATAGTCTTAGCAAGTGAATCCTAATGAATGAATGTATGAATGAATTTACTACTCATGAAGAGTAGGTCTAGTTTGAAGTTGTATAATCATGCCCTATCAAGATTATTACAGTATAATTGCGGTCTCTCTATGTGCTAAATTTAAAGTCACTGTTATTGTGGTCAAATATCTATAAAAGCAATCAAGAAATAGCCGAGATTAAGGAATATTCGTCGAATGTACTAGAAATTATAATAAGTAACTTCATTATCTAACTTTATGAAAAATAATCTGTTAAGTCAGTTGATTGCATGTGGAGTCCTTCTGCTTCTTGTAGTTGGAATCATTTCGCCATATAATATAGGATATGCCCAGCTTACTAATTTAACAGCAGGAACATCCACTACGCCAGGCGCGCAATTTAGTCTAAATACTTTCTCGACAAGAGGGTCTATTAACTCATTAGTAGTTAATGACGGACAGGCTACATCACAAGTTAACAATCATACAAGCTGGATTCTTGGTGGAAATTGGATGCTTGAAGCGATTAACAGAAATGTTACAGATTTTAATGCATTGTTTACGATGGTACATTTTGACGGAACAGACCGTCATAGCATGAGTTTGATTAACTTCAAACCAGCTAACTCAACATCTTAAGGTAGTAGTAGTGCAGTCCATATACGTTGT
>DATBGR010000644.1:0-4084 GCA_036557905.1 Nitrososphaeraceae archaeon
ATTGAAGGAAGCTTTACTGCTTCTGACTTTGAAGGTGCCATGAAAGGAAAAGCTCTATCTGCTCTGCAATCTGCAATGGGCACAAATGAGACATATGTTAATATTAAAACAAAGGATCATCCAGACGGTGAGATTAGAGGACAAATCAAGCCTAAAGGGTAGTCCAACACAATAGAGATTGTGAATCTTACGACGACATCAAATGGAAAGACATGGGTTGTCTACGCCTGTTAAGAAAATGAGGCACATCTAACCATTTGGGCAAATCTGATTTTCCAGATTCACTGGCATTTCAAAAAATTACAAATTTCATCTATTTTGTCTCATTTCGAGGGCTATTTGTTACTAATGAATACTCATTACTTTGAGCATTAATCGCCATTGATTTAATTTTCTCTGGATTAACCGTGTAAAAGGATAACTCGAATGGTGCTTTTTTAATAGGACTAATTATATCAGGATTTGTATAGGCATAATCGACATCCAGCGCTTTGTGGTCCTTGGCATAAAATATACCTGATATCCTTACTTTATAGCAGTATCTGGATCATTAGTTGTAGTATTACTATATCTTCTGTATAAAACTATAGATCCATCAATAAACAATCCACACGAAGATTTTGGAGTATTGAATATACTTAACAGAATTTTACAAGTATCGATCATCATTGCTGCGAGCTACGAACTTTATTCAATAGTTATATGGAAAGAGAAGACACTGCAGTCTCTGAGAGTAGTTAATTCCATATCAAGACCAGATCCATATCAGGAAACTCATAAGTAGCAGAAGTATTTTACATATATCTGATGACCGCGCCCGATCTACCTTTTCTGCAGTCAGATAGGATTATCTTCAAAATGTTTGCGTGCGAAGAACATTTGAAGAATTTAAAAAATATTAAATCCCAACATAGTGATCTCTTATCAAAAGATGTGCGAGTACGTGCGGAAATGGAAATTGATTCATTGATTTCACAAATGCTTGGAAGTTTTGATTGTCTTCTACTTAGAATAATTGATAATTTTCAATTAAGTGGGATTCCAAGAGATAGAATGGAATTTAATAAAGTGGTTAGCGGGCTGTCAGCTGAGAGTAAGGGAGTCGAATTGGCAGGAGAATTACAAAAGGCAAATCACGAGGGCAACTGGTATTGGATGTTAAAACATTTAAGAAATTATTCGCTGAGTGGCTCATTACTTTCGGCAGAAGCTTCTTTTGACGCCATTCCATTTTTTGAGCAGACACTCGTTCAGCTCAAGGAATTAATTACTAATATTAGAATGAATGAACCGAAATAGCAAACGAAGGATTATGAAAATAAGATGAATTTCCGTTACTAATATAGCAGTTAACATGATTTCTTCTGCTGTATACCATAATACGCCTACATTAAACCAATAGTTTTCTTTCATAGTAAAGTACTCGATTAAATAACTAAACGGATAATCATCCACGCAAATTTGTAAGTCTCGCATCAAGTTCTAATCAATATTTTTCGAATTTTGGAATCAAGAAGGTGTATTGTAGGGAAGCTAATGAGAACAGTCTGGTATAGTTCATTTCATACCATATGAAATATGGATATGCTAGAGAGGGACCGGGTTTGAGATGAGGGGATTTAACCAGTAACTCAGACGATACTTTAAAAGAATCTGTTTGCCCTCTGGGATGGCTCTTGTAGCGACAACTATTAATCGAAATTTTTCTCCATCAAAGACAGGAACCCATACAGCGTTTGAATTATCATCTGAATGGTTAATGAACCTGGTAGGATTCCCAGCCTTCTTTGCATCTATGACAAACATCTCGCTACCTGGAACTTCGTCGGTGGTATAGGGCGCAAAATATGTGTTATCCATGCTCTCATTAGTCGCTATTGGGACCACCTTCACAATCAATCCACTATATTCTCCTATTATCGTTCCAGGTGCGATGTATTGTCCGGCTACCAACCCGTTTCCCACCAGCTCGTTTACCCTGACAACTACAACCCTGGGCAGATGAATTTTGCCTGCCTGAAATTGAACCAGGATCCTGCCTAGCAGTAACTTTTTTGAGACGTAGTGGAGGTCGCCACTTTTGAGTCCTTCGTCGTAGGAAGAGTGGCCGTCGATATATGGACGCAACCTGCGATACGAATTATTGATGTATTTCAGATCCCGTGTATGGCGATTGTCTACTATCACAGGTGCCTTTAGCAATTTGACTCCAAACATGTTTTTGAATTCCTTTGCCGTAATATTACAGACCCTGCCGTCGTCCGTCATAATACATGGTTCTGGAGAAAACGAGAGTCGCCTAATCTTGAGTTCCATTTTTTTCAAGGAGTTCAATTCTGCCTTTTTCAAATGATCCTTACTAATGATGTAATAGTATGTGTAAACGCTGTAGATTTCATTTGATGGAATTATTGAAAGTTGAATTTCGACCACACTCTCTTTCCCATTGTGAGCTTTCTTTACCTGGCCTTTGTAACTCATAATGACATTCCCGCTTTTGCAAACATCAATGAACAAATCGTGCAATCTGCCAGAACCTGTGACGGCAACACCGATACTGGAGCGCTTGGGATAGCTTTCTAGTATATACCTGTTTCCAAAATTCCATATCCTGTTTGCATGAATTACAATCAGGTTCTTTCTCTGGGTCATGACCAATCCTTTTTGCCTCTGTCGAAAGAGAATATCCAGCTCTTCCGTTGTCTCGCGGACAGGTTCCAATACAAATGCAGGTATTTGTTTCTCGCATTGTTTGCAGACCTGCTTTAGCATCTGAACGATGCAAATGCTTCCTCTATTGTAGGCAGTGCTCTTTGGAAATCTTAGTTTCAGACTCTTCATTGATCCGCTGCCAGTGCTTGGGGGACGAATCATTGTTCTTGCCAACTCCCTTTCTTTATTGTAGCATAACCTCAACTAGATAACTATAGTTGGCTGTACAAACTATTAACTGAGCCAAGTTTCTGAACAATACCTCTTGTGACACTCTTTACATCGCAACTCAGCTGATTCCCGTCGTCACTGTAGAGTTTGGACTAGTGAATTCAGGTAGGACTTGATTTGCCATTATGTGACCATCATTCAGTCCTTCATACATGAGCTCGCCATAACCTAGCCAGATTTGGAACAAACGTATCATGTGATTGAAGTACAAGGTGGCATTCCATCAAAAAAAATATTTTTTGATTCGTAAATAGTTTAAATGAAAGCTAGGAAAAAACTTTAATAGATTGATAAGAGTAGCTGATGAAAATGAAAAATAAATTTGTGATTTTTGTTGCTATATGCGCTTTACTTATTGCAGTAATAAACGGCTCACCCAAATCTGTTGCTGTTGTAGTAGACCGGATTTGCGCAAACGAAGGTCCGTATTGTGTTTCGATTGGCGATAATGGTAAACTTACTGGCTGGGAGTGCATAAAAACAAATAATGGCACCGAAAAATGTCATCATATCGGCATGCCACAGGCTGACCTTAAGGCATTATATAATGAAATCTCCCATTCTAATACTAACACCACAGGCGGAGGTAATAATACGAATGTTACCGGTGCTGGTGTTAACGCTACAATAGAAAACAATAGTACTTCCACAAATACTAACACCACCCCAAAGTAATTTTATCTTGGTCCAATTCTGCTCATATTCTACGACATGGTTGGAATAATGAAACAGCTTGGTTTGATGTAAATGTTAACCAGAAGAATATCTGTATTCTAGTATCAGAGTTGGAATTCACCAAATCATTTGAGATTAGTCCTACCATGTCTGTCTCGAATGTAAGACTGAATGTTTACAGTGTAGAGAAATCTCTGCAATTTTATCGTGATTTACTTGGATTCCAGTTAATAGAAAAACCTTCAGATGATAACGCCTTTCTATCACCCATTGGCAGTGGCAATAAGGATCATCTTTTACACCTTAGTAGAGTAGATACAGCGCATAGGGGGATTGAGGGAGAACGATCAATAATTCGACAAGCAGGATTGTATCATTTTGCTATTCTGTTACCGTCAAGAATACATCTAGCAAATATATTCAAACATCTATCTGAAGATTCCAATGAACTATATTTCGAAGGAGC
>DATBGR010000645.1:0-3182 GCA_036557905.1 Nitrososphaeraceae archaeon
TCATTGCCCTTGCTAAATTGTACCAGATGCTGTTACAGAAAATTCAAGTAGGATTGTCAAGCTACATCATATCCTTCATAATACGAAATAGTATAATTAAAAGAACGACAGGATATCTAAATATCTCCTCTCATGATGATGTCTGATATTGCACAATATTTAATATTCAATTGTGATTATAATGCGAATGAAAGGTTCCAATAAGTAAATGTATGAACAGATATAGTTTGTACGACTGAATTGGTCCTTATCTTCATACTATATTTTCCTTCTTTGATTGTGATGTAAAAAAAGCGGTTGAACTAAATGAATTTATCATCTTTTGAAAAATAGGCATATACGTTGACGACTCAGATGTGCCGACATTAGCCAAAAGCATAATGGCTTCATTTCCTTTCAATGACCATACTTCCGTCGTAGTGATTGGCAACTTGTCATCCATATGGGTATATTCTATTTTATAAACTGGCGAACCTAGTGAAGTTGTGAAGGAACCAGAGCTTACTAGATGAAAATCATGATATTGCGATTCAAGGTTTGAAATCCTTGCGTTACCAAAATCATTTAAAGATGTGCTTGGAGAGTGTGATTTTAAAACTGTAATCATCAGATTAGGCAGCAATCCTGATACTTGCTTAGAGCTAGATACAAAACCAATAATAAAATTCCCATCAGCCTGTATTTTTTCCCAATCTGAGGGATACTGAATCTTTATTCCATAAATTGGATCTTGATAGGTCAGAAAAGGGAGCAAGATCTGCTTGTTATAATTACTACCTGCGAGAGATATAGGAACCATGTTAGCATTATTTTTGTGACTATTTTTTAAAGAATATGTAAATGGATGCAAAAGAATTGCAGATATTATTACTGAAATTGTAGTTAAAGCTAGAATAGTGTATATTGTCATGTTTATTTTCTTTTGCATGTAAGGTGAAGCATTATCATCCATATCCTAGTTTAATTTCTTAAGGTACGCTTCGCTAATTAATACAACCAAATGATACCATAATTATGATAATAATGATGTAATATTGCGTGCACGTTTAGTCATGTGTACCTAAATTTTAATAGATGTCGATTAATCACGCAAATGTATCAAGAACTGAAATGACTGCTACTATTAGTATATGTGTATTCCTAACTAGTTTCACATTTATAGTCATACTGTCCAACAGTATTAATATTAGTTTAGCATCACGGAATTCTATAGTATCAGATTTTTTCACTTATGTCAATTCTACCTTTGGTATCAAGATGCAGGTTCCCTCTGACTGGGATCTACAGGAGGTTGAGAATCGGTTGTACTGGCCTATAGTCACCATTATCCGGCTAACACCAGCATTTGATATTCATAAATCATTTGATACAGATCCAAGCGATGGTAGTACTTACCTGGATATTAAAGAGCAAAATAATATTCGAAACATGTCTCTGGATACTCTGATGAAAAATAACATAAACATTATCAAGAATGATAATAATACTTCAGATTTTAAATTACTTTCCTCAACAACCAATTCCATTCTTGCGGGACGAAATGTCTATACAATGGTATATGCTAGCACATATAACGGGTTGAAAACCATCACTATGGATAGTGCAACTCTTTGCGGAAATAGGATTTATTCTGCCACATTTAATGCAGAGCCATCTAGTTATGCAGAACTTGCGCAAACAGCGAAAAAGATGTTCGAATCACTTAGGGTAACTACAGTGTCATAACTTTGGATAGTTTACGAGATTATTAATCAATTATGTCAAGGATAAAACCTTGTTTTCAGGCGTCATTTAAATAATTATCTGTATGTTAGTAATGATCTATTCTTTCAGATAGTTAATTGTTAGACTTGATAGATATGACATGTCTGAGAATAAATTAATTATTGTTATGATTAGAACCTTGAACATTATTACTTGCATGATTTTCTGACGTCATTCCAGGCAATAATGGTGCAGATGCGGATGATAATGGTGTGGATGCGGAAAAATTATCCTTAACTGAAGGTAATGTCAGGACTAGTTGACCACTAGTCCTATTCATAGATGATATCTCGGAAGATTCAGGACTTATCGATGATTTGTTTTCATAAATAATTTTAGGCTGGATAGTAGTGTGAATCCTTTGTTCATTATTAGGTATTTTGTTCTGAATTTCAGAAGTTGATGACGTAACGATACTTGATTTATTAGGTTCTTTCTTTCCAGTTATAGATAGCAGTGCGGTATTGCTTTTGCCTAAACTAGTGCTATTAGTATTGTTCTTTGAAGCGTGAAATTGGACTTGCGATACAGGTTTACTGGTCAATTGACCATTAAAATTCGCACTATAAAATCTTGTTATGTTGGTCGGTTTAGTAGTGCAAGTCAACTTTGCTGTTACTCTGTTTAATCCGGGTTTGACAGTAGTATATTTAGAAGAAAGTGAGAATTTCCATGTTGAATAGTCATTTGATCCATTGTGACCAGTTGCAATAGCATTTTGATATGGTCTAACGTTATTCAAAACAATTGAAACTCGACAATTGGTATGATGATCATATGTAGATATTCCGGATATTGTAAAATTTTTGTCATTATGAATACTTTGTCCTTGTTTTGGGAATGTAATTTTTATGCCATTAACTTTGGATTTTGCCATCATAGTATTTTTTACTGGTTTCTGAATGCTACGAGTTTGTGAATATGATAAGCTCGTTAGATTATTCGAAAAAACACGTATTAAGAAGATCAATGTTATGACCAATAGTAAAGGTTTGTGAATCAACTAATGTCTATTTGTTCAGACTAATTATGATATAAATGTTAATTATGAATAGAAGTTGATAAAAGACTTTACGACTAATATATAATTAGTATGAATCACGATGATTAGGATTATGAACCCAAAATAAAGATCATTATCATCTCATCACTATATAATCTAACGAAATATCAGATATCATTTTTATTGCAGCGTCACATAACTAGTTATCTTAGTTAAGCTATCTTTATTATATTACGATAACTGACCTGGATTATGAATAAACAAGATTTTCTACAGTCATTTGACAAGTTATTTCATTATAGACAATTAGCAAATTACATGTCAATAGCTGTCATATCGTCACTAACAATTATTTTATTTGCATCTCCATTGACCAATAATTCTGCCTATTCTCAAACCATAGACAAATCAAATT
>DATBGR010000646.1:0-3456 GCA_036557905.1 Nitrososphaeraceae archaeon
GTACCTGAAGGAGTTTTTCAAACAGTAATTCTTGATGGCGCAGCGGCAGATGTACTTATAGATTCAGAAGACGTTAATGCTGTGACATTTACAGGGAGTGTTCCTGCGGGAGGTAAAGTAGCTCAAAGAGCAGCGTCCCAAATAAAGAAATGTGTGCTTGAATTAGGTGGAAGTGATCCTTTCATTGTATGTAAAGACGCTGATATTGAAAAGGCGTCAACTGGAGCAGTCAAAGGAAGATTCGTTAATAACGGTCAAAGTTGCATAGCTTCAAAACGATTTGTTATAGTAAAAGATATCGCAAATGAATTCCTTGAAAAATTTGTTCAAAAAACCGAAAGACTTAAGGTAGGTGATCCTCGATCAGAAGATACAGATTTAGGACCAGTTGTAAACGGCTCAGGATTAAAGACTATAGATTCTCAGGTAAAAGATACTGTAAAAGAGGGTGCCGAAATATTGACAGGAGGTGAACAGATAGGCAGTAAAGGGTATTTTTATAAACCTACAATTGTGAAGAATGTTTCTACACATATGCGTATGGCCCGAGAAGAAGTCTTTGGCCCCGCTGCAGCAATAATTCTGGCCGATGATGAGATAGAAGCCGTCAGACTTGCAAACGATTCTCAGTATGGCCTTGGAGCGAGCATTTGGACTGAAGATCTTGATAAGGCAGAGAAATTGTCAAGAATGGTTCACTCTGGTATGGTAACTGTCAATAATATGGTAGTATCAGATCCAAGAGTGCCTTTTGGTGGAGTCAAACATAGTGGATTTGGAAGAGAGTTGTCAAAGTTTAGTATGCTAGAGTTTGTCAATATGAAATCAATCAGGTTCTACGACAAGCTTGTTCGCCAACACTATGTAGAATAGGCTAATGGGAAAAATAGTGGTAGAAAAAATAGTAGTAAATAGATGCATGCAGCAGATACTCTAAGATAAGGAGAATTCCTTGCTGACTATGAAAAAGTAGAGACACTTTGCAAGAATGCTCCTGATGCCATAAATGAACTAGTTACAGATGATATCTTTCGGGTAGTCGCACTATACGAGTCGGTTTTTGATAGTCAGATAAATTTAGTGTTTGTCCATGAGTAAAACAGATATTGTGATCGGGACAGGAGTAGCAGCTTCAACAGTATCTTGGGAATATCATTCTGCTGCTTGAAAGATTGCAATTGTTGATTTTACGCAGTGGCGGTACATGTACTCTTCGTGGATGTGATTCATATTTGTGATGATATCAGAGCTTCCTCCATTATATTCAATAGTTTATGTACCTAGTTCAATGGAATAGTGAGTTAAGGATAGAAATGGCTAAATCTTGGCGAATATACAGAAATCCATGGAATATCTCACTGATATGGTTACCAAGGTTCCTGATGGTACTAGCTCGATCAAAGTGGACGAGTTGCGCTCTGCAGAGGCGGTACGTGCTGCTGATCTCGCTAAAGCCGGCCATTTGATTCGACTCTGGCGCCCACCGTTAGGTCCAGGCGAATGGCGTAGTATTGGACTGTTCAGAGCCGCCGACGAAGCACAGCTTCGTGAAATTCTTGCCTCATTACCTCTTCATATCTGGATGCAAGTTACTATTACGCCGCTGACTCCGCATCCCAACGATCCACAATATCGCGCGAGCTAAACACTGGATCACCCACAGGCCTAGACAGCCACAACAACAAGTACTAATGTAGGCATGAAAACTATGTGTACGATAGTTGCAGCACAAGTCATGCAGCTATGAAAAACACATGAACTAGAATCTCAAGCAAGAGTTCGGAGGACTGTTATGGAAAAACAATTATGAAATTAATAAGACTTATCTTTAGATCTCCAAGAGTAGTATTTAACTACAGAACAAATAGACCAAGGAACTTGACTATCAATATTTACTATTACTAGTATCTGTCTACAATACTGCGAAAACAACTGTAATTTTTCCCTCTTAATCTCTCTAGACTGTTCTTAAAGGAAGAAGAATGCATATAGCGAACTCCATAAAATCGTTTAATTACGTTTCGACTTGACACGTTCAAGATACATCATTATAGAAGCATGATTGAGACTACGTAGAAAATAAAAATGCAGTGGTTAGTTGCTTTGTCTAAAGGTACTTGTAATTATTATGAATATCAAGAATTTGGTTATATCTGAATACTCTACTCTTAAAATTTCATAGAAATACGATGAATGCTTAAATACCCAATTTTTGAGGGTATAGTGAGTAAATAAATCTTTATTATATGGAAGTGATGGGTTGCCAACAAAATCAGGAACCGATATTAACAAAAGTGAGAGTATCACTTTCAGGCTAGATAATGATACAATAAAACATTTACGACACGAGGCCAGTCAACAAGATATAAGCACCAATACCTTGGTTAACCATATACTTAAGGAACACATAAAATGGCACTCTAATGCAAGAAAAGCAGGATTTATAGCTGTTAGAAGATCTCTTGTTATGAATTTGATGACCTTCTTATCAGAGAGAGATATAGTTTCTGTAGCAGAAAGTGTTGCCAAATCTACAAACAAAGACAGTATACTGCTTCTTGAAAAGGAATATACAATAAAATCAGCTCTGCAATTTTTAGAAAACTGGATGAAAATATCTGGCTATGTATATAGACACGAGGAAATTAAAGATGACCAAAATAGGCACATGTATGTTATACAACACGATATGGGAATGAAATGGTCTATTTATTTGGCTAATCTATACCAATTATTATTTGACGAATTAAACGAAAACAATAAAAGAATTGAATTTGAAAAGACTGAAAATACACTAGCATTTACAGTCAATTGCATCTAGTCCCCAATTGTGTAACCAATTTAAGTTGGAGGACGATATGTAATCGTAGTTGAGTCTAATTATACAACTTCGATATGTAGAGGGAGCTAGTAAAAAAAATTGATATTAAAAGACTAAAATAGTAATGATACTGATATTGACAAACATATTTATGGACCAGTTAATACAGTAATGACTTTGATATTATTGAGAACATGTTCTTCATGAATCTTTAGAATATATCATCCTCTTTTCTGAAATAGCAAAGAGGTTACTATGTTATAAATCTCAGTATCAGGATTAGTATTTACGATGATAATGAGTATGCTAATCTGCTTTATTATATTTAGAACATATCATGTCTAAATATATGACAGTGCTTGAGTACTGGTTCCATGTTGTTTGCCACTTTTTATGCAATCAATAGTTGATTTATTATTGGTAATACACATAAAAATACTCAAATTATGTTGTTACATCAATTCATATCCATTGCATTTAAAGGATTTATCCTGAGAATCGAAATATCCGTCAAGTAAACAGATTAGTCCATTCATCCATGGTAACTCTGGTGAGTTAGTAAAATATGTTCTTAATACTATGAATTTATTATTCTTATTCATATCCCTTCCCTTAAATGTAATTTGCTCTCCATC
>DATBGR010000647.1:0-5959 GCA_036557905.1 Nitrososphaeraceae archaeon
GCAATTGTCGCAGCTGTGCTTAAACTAATTTTCGCTTTAGATTGAATTGTTTGTGATAATCCTGGGAATACCTGTACTGAACCTGTGCCAGTCTTAAAATGCGGTCTGGTAGCATGGCATTAAAGACACTGCCAAAGAAGGGAAGTTTCAGTATGCTATCATTATTATAAGATATGCTGCGAATATTCGTATTAGGCATATATGACATCAGAAATCGGAATAATCGTCATTTTTATTAAAAAGCTCAGATATCCACTACATTAACCTTGTTAGAGCTTGGTCAAAATATAGGTAGCTACCTTATTCAACGGTTATACGATCATGGTGTTCGTCACATGTTCGGTGTTCCTGGAGATTTTGTACTTGGATTCTATCAACAGTTAATGCAGTCAAATAAATTAAAGGTTATTAATACATGTGATGAACAAGGAGCAGCATTTGCAGCAGATGCATATGCCCGGATTAATGGATTAGGAGCAGTATGTGTGACATATTGTGTAGGTGGATTGAAGGTTGTTAATGCTACAGCTCAGGCATTTGCTGAAAAATCTCCAGTTGTAGTGATATCTGGTGCGCCAGGAATAAAGGAACGTATAAAGAATCCACTTCTTCATCATAAGGTCCGGGACTTTGATACACAACAGAAAATCTTCGAACATATGACCATTGATTCTGTTCTCATAGATAATCCAAGAACAGCTGCTAAAGATATTGATCGAGTGCTATCGTCAGCAATCAGATATAAAAGACCGTATGTCGAGTTACCGCGAGATATGATATCGATGCCCATTTATCAAGAGCAATATACTCTTTTACTCTATATTCCAAAACCTATGAAACAGACACGGATTCCATGCAAGAAGCTGTGGCTGAAGCAACAGCAATGATAAATTCCTCAAAGCAGCCAGTCATTATTGCAGGAATAGAAATACATCGTTTTGAACTACAAGATAAATTACTCCAGTTAGCTGATAGGACAAATATTCCTGTAGCAGCGACGGTATTAAGTAAGTCGGTAATAAGCGAGGATCATCCATCATACATTGGAGTATATGAGGGTGCTATGGGTCACCAATCAGTTAAAGAATATGTTGAATCCAGCGACTGTTTGATTTTACTGGGCGCATTGATGACAGATATTAATTTTGGTATTTCCACTACACCGATAGAACAATCTAAGAGTATCTATGTCACAAGTGAAAATTATCTATCAAACATCATAACTTTGAAAATGTCCTTTTACAAGATTTTCTCATTAAATTGATTGAATCACCTTTGATAAGAAGCGATTTGATATTAGTTGAAAAACTAAGTGATGCAAAGAAGAATAACAATAACCACTTCTCAGCTGCAAAAAACCAAAAGATAACTGTGAAACGATTGTTTGAACGCCTTAACTTCTCTGTAACTGATAACACAATTGTGATAGCCGATGTTGGCGATTCTTTATTTGGTGCTCTTGATTTAACCATCCATGGCCAAACAGAATTCTTATCTCCTGCCTATTACTGTTCGATGGGTTTTGCTGTCCCTGCCGCTATTGGAGCTCAACTAGCTAATCCAATGCTTCGTCCTATTGTAGTAGTAGGAGACGGTGCTTTTCAAATGACTGGCGTAGAAATATCAACAATTGTTAGGTTTGATTTAAATCCAATTATTATTATCTTAAATAATGAGGGGTACGGAACGGAACGTCCTATGCTTGACGGCCCATTTAATGATGTATTGCGTTGGAATTATTCCTGAGATAATAGATCATGGAAAAGCATTTTTGATAGAAACAGAAGATCAACTCGAACAAGCTCTTTCAGCCAGTGAAAATATTTATTCTAAACAACTGTGTATGTTAGATGTCCGTTTAGACATTCATGATGGCTCGCCAGCATTGCAACGGCTTACTGAAACGCTAGGTAAAAGAGTATGTTAGAGACCTTATTTGTCTTATGATCATACGATACCATATTTGTCTTATGGAGTATAGGTGTTTTACGCTTCTCGTGTGTGTATATGTGGCTTAAAAATCATTATGATGACAGTTTTTCTTTGTCCTTAGACTGTACATCTATACACACTTAGATTCTCAATCTATAGACACATAAATTCTTAATTATCATCATTGTTATATTCTCGTAATATGAGCTTTCCATTACCATTTATCATACCACAACAATTATCGCTATCTCTATTGTTTGGTCAATTCATCCCACATGGTTTCACACCAACTTCGTCACCTGATTTCTTAATTCAGGATTTCGCAGTAATAATGATAGTTGCTGCTATAATGTTGGTTATCACTCACAGGTTAAAACAACCGATGGTGATTGGATATATACTTGCTGGTATGATAATTGGTCCTTATACACCACCATTTAGCCTGATACACAATATTAACTCGTTGAATACATTTGCAGAACTAGGAATTATAATGTTACTTTTTGTTATTGGGACTGAATTTCCAATTGCCAAGCTTAGATCTGTAGGCAGGATTTCTATTATAGTAGCAATACCAGAATCACTAGGGACTCTAGTAATCGTATTTTTCGTGGCCCAAGCACTTGGTTTTCTATTCTTTGATTCTCTGTTTCTGGCATTGGCTATGTCTATTACAAGCACAGTTGTAACTATTAGAGTCCTTGAAGAGCTAGGTATGATTAAAGACAAATCAACTGTTCTTATACTAGGGATATGCATTGTAGAAGACATTACGGCAATTACTACTCTTGGCATCTTTCAATCAGTGGCCGCAAACGGGAGTCAGATATCATTTCTGCACGTTTCTATCTCCATAGCAATAGTTGCTGCTTTTATTGGAAGTGTATTGTTTCTTGGTTCAAGATATGTGCCTAAAATAATAGACAAAATTGGTAAAACAGAAGATTACGAAATGATTATGATTGTAATTCTTGGATTGGCATTTGGTTTATCATTTGCAGCCAGAGAACTTGGGCTGTCAGTTGCCACAGGTGCATTTCTAGCAGGGGTGTTAGTTGCTGAATCAAAAAGTGCTAGTATAGCTAGGGTAATTACAACACCATTAAGAGATATGTTTGCAGCAATATTTTTTATATCAATAGGAGCGCTAATTGATCTGTCTCATATTTTTCTGCTCATTATTCCAGCAATGTTGCTTATTCTCACATCATTTGCATCAAAGTTCTTGATAATAAGCGCAATACTGACTGCAGCTAAAGGATATGATAGCATTACAGCGTTACGAACTGGACTAGGAATGGCCTCAGCAAGAGGAGAGATATCTTTAATAATTGCCAAAGCTGGTCAGGATGTCGGAGCAATTAGTTCATCAGTCTTTCCAATATTAGGCATAGTAACAATAGTAACAGCTTTCATGACATCATATGTAATTAAATTTGGAGGTATGATAAGACTTTCGTCAGCGTTAGCATCTGGTGAAAGGAAGAAAGGTTCTAGACATTAATGCTTACTAAACTATTAAGTATCGTCTTGACAGTGCCTAGCCGATAATATCTTCTATTCTTTCTTCAGTTCCAGTACGACGATGACCATATGATTGTTCTACGCATATCGCAAATCCTACATGAGCACAATCATCTTCTTTACAGTATTTACAACGAGGAATGCCTTGGATTATCTCAACCTCCACTTCTGCATGGAGATTTGTATCATAAAGTATCGTATGAATGTCGTTAATAAATTTCAGCAAAACTATGGGATTATCAGTAGAAGATAAGGATGCCTTGTCTTCTGAATTAAGCCAATGCATAAAAGCAAATGTGCCTTCATCTAAAGTCTCGCATTTGTTGAACTTGCTTTCACATTTCTGATGATTATCTGAATCATCGTCTGGTTGTTCGGTGTTATTAGCGTCCTGCATAAAGGTTTACGCTTTTGCCAAATCAATCTACACGGGATAATAATATTAATGTATGTACTGTTCACTGCTAGGATTAGGTCTTCTGTCTATGTTTAAAGCCAAAATATTTAGTAAATTGCCATACATCGCGATTGGTCGGCTCTCCTTGAAGATACAATCTGATTATTACATGTCTGGCGAAATAGATTATAAGAAGCTACGGTAAAAATTGTAAAATCTCTTATATCACCCTGATTTGTTCTGATCTACTTAAATATTACCACTACATTTTATGTTTTTCTAGATGACAGGCCGTCAACGGATGTTAGAGATACAGGTGCAGCTAAAGGGCAAGGAAATCTTAATGCTAGCAGAAAAAATTGACAGGCTGGAACGATCAAGACAACAGACGATAAAGGAGATGGAACTGCTTAGGAAGGAGATCTCTATACTGGAGGACATGTGTGCTAAGGAAGACATATTTTTCTAGTGCTTGCATTTCCGTCCATCTTCCCTGACGTATCCCTATCAGTCCCGCCTAGTAGCCGAAGGGGTAGTAGCCGCAGTCTCCATATGACACTACGCTTTTCTTGTAATCGGCGTAGCTACAGTAGGCGTAGGGTGGTGGTGACCCAGGATCATAGTAGCCGCCGTAGGGATAGTCACCATAATCACCATAGCCGACGTATGCAAATGCGTGGTTTCCAAACAGCAATACCATCGCTACGATACCTATTATACTAAATACTAAGCTAAAAGTATTCATTATACTATAACATTCTCATAGTTATTTATACCTGATGATATTTCGATATGCCATGTATATACAGTAATTAATTCTGTAAACACATTACATTTTATTTGTTGGGAACAATTGAGATGAGAAGAATGAGACCTTTCTACTCCTGGCTTGGGTCGTTTAGGAAACAAGACGGCTCGACAATAGGCAGTCTGGCAGTCGATATTTACAATGATGTTACATTTCCGCAAAATGTGGCCTATAAACGATCAAGAATTATCTGGAGAGACGCAACGCCAGGAAACCCCCTATACTTTCTACTTTCTATAATAGCTTCTTAATGTCCTGAAAGAGCTGACTCGACACTCGCTCTACGCTACTGACATACTCCTGAGAGATTTCCTGGACCTTCCATCAGCTTAGCATTAGCTTTTCTGAATTTACCCATTAAATGCTAATCATTAGCTATTTTGATATTTTTTATGACGTCAAAACTATTACCAGATGGCAAATCATGTATAGTATACTTCAATACATACTCACCAGGAGGAAATGGCTTGGTTTGAGTTAAGCTAACAGTTAGAGTTAATTCCTTATTCTTGTGATGTGAATTTAATGTAGATAATGGAAGATTTTGAAATCCTGTAAGGACATGTCCAGCCTTATCAGAAATCAAGACGTCACCGGTAAAATTCATCAAGAAAAGAGATCCTATCGGCTTGTATGAATAACCCACAGGTTCCATGTATAGTACAATCCTTTCTCCAGGTTTGAAAATGTTGGAATTGTGCGATTGATAGATTCCGTAACCGTCTACTGATCCAGGAACAACAAAAGTGTCAAAAGCTGAATGGAATGTGTTATTTAGACTATCCTGTTTTGCCGTCTGTGCAGTAGTATTTGCAGTCTGTGCATATGAAAATATGTTATGAAAGTTTCCAGTAATTTCGGTTAACGGGACAACAATTAATGCAGCCAACATAGTCAAAGTCACAAACCTGGACAATTTCATAATTGTTACCACACTCTATCTAGAAATTGGTGTGTTACATTATTTATATTTCCTCACCTGTGGGAACGCCCTACAAGGGAGAGAAATATACAGCATCTCATAGTAGACACTCCTTATTACATTTGTACTCAAAGTTAAGGACGCCTATCCAGATGGGAGACAGATGGCTAAATCTATAAGGTCAAGATTTGATTTTTATTTTCTTATTGATTCGATCCCGAGAGCTCCGAATACTAGTAGTAATGCTAATAACAGACTTTCAACTATATAGCTAAGAACAAACCAAAACCACAATTAGGATTGGACTATACAAATAACTTTACCAATTGTGTCGGTTACTGTTGATTAATACCCTATGTGCCCAATCTATGCTTAC
>DATBGR010000648.1:0-2798 GCA_036557905.1 Nitrososphaeraceae archaeon
TTCACCTGCATATACCATTACTTCGTCTCCTGGACTAAGACTAGTTGAAGTTACAGTAACTTCCTTCTCATTATTTATAATCTTGTGTGCTGATACCTCTTTTTCAAGGCTACGAAGAGAGTCCACCCTTGCTCTAGCTTGGGCTTCGGATAATGATTCTGAAAATGTTGCAAACCATACAGTTAAAATCAGTATTATTGCAGTTTGAAAATATAATTCTCTACTTTGATTTACGAATTCTATTGATATGTTGCTTGGAAGGAATGCTATGACAAGAACTGCTATAAATCCTGCTTCTACTGTGAACATGACTGGATTGTTTTTTGCTAAATACCGTGGGTCAAGTTTTGTTATAGAATCCAAAATTACTTCTTTATTTAAAGAATTTAATGCTCTCTTAATCCTATGACCAACACGGTCATTCCTCTTGATATTATTGTTACCAATGGAGGCTTCGATATTACTATTATTATTATTGTTATTACTCAAAATAGATACATCATTATCCTTTTTCTTGAACCAGTTATTGTTTTCTTAATATTTTTTGATATTCTAATTATTACCATGCTAATCACTAAATTGAGAATGGTCCTATAATTAAGAATGGGAAGAATGTGAGAGCTGTAAGCAGGAAGGTTATAACGGTCAGTACTGAGATGAATAAAGGCCCTTGTGTTTTTATCGGTTCTATGACTTCTCTTCTATCTTTGATTGTAAATGAACCTGCAATAGCTAACATCAAACCTATTGGAAGATATCTACCAAGGAATATGACTATAGCAGTTGAAACATTAAAAAATGGGGTATTTGCTGAGGTGCCAAAGTAATCAGAGCCATTGTTGGCTGCTGCTGATGTATATTCATATAATGTTTGAGTAAATCCCAATGGGTTCAATTTACCTCCCCCCATAATTGCCTGAGCATCACCAGTTGAAAGTGCAATTACAGTTGGAATTAATATTATTGCCGGATGAATCAAAAATATGAATACTGATAATTTTATATCCCTTGGACTAATCTTCATACTTAGAAATTCTGGTGTTTTGCCTACCATTAGACCTACTATAAACAAAGTTAAGATAACATAGATAATCATAGTCATCATCCCTGTTCCGACTGCACCTGGAATAGCTTGAACAAACATAGCAAGCAACAATGAAGTTACTGCATTTGGTGACATTCCTAATAGTGAAGAATTCACTGCTCCTGTGTTGGTAGTAATTGATATAGCATTAAATAGAACACTACCAAAACTACCAAATCTAGTTTCTAGTAATGATGGTCCACTAATTGCTGTGAAGGCTATTATTAACAAGCTACCAAATGATATAAGCATAGCAATCAAAATTGATACTCCCCTCCATTTTCCTATAAGTTTAGCATATGCAATTGGAAATGACAAAGGAATTACAAGCATCAAAAACATTTCATACAAATTTGAAAGTCCTGTAGGATTCTCAAAAGGATGGGCAGAATTCGCACCATAGAAACCTCCGCCATTACTGCCAAGTTGTTTTATGGCTAGTAACGAAGCCACAGGACCAACCCTTATATCCTGTTTGTTTCCTTCCAGAGTATGTGCAGTTATAGTTGTATTAAGGGTTTGTGGAACCCCTATTGCCATTAGTACTAATGATGAAACTACAGCCACAGGAAGTAGTAACGTAATTATAACTCTTATAAAATCTACGTAAAAATTCCCTAGACCAAAATTCTTTCTAATAAACGAACGAATAAACGCAAATGCAGCTACGATCCCAGATGCAGGGGCCACAAACTGGGTAAATGTGATTGCAATCATTTGTGAAAGGTTAGAGAGTTGTTGATCTCCAGCATAATGCTGTAGATTAGTATCAGTTACAAATGAAATTGCTGTATTAAATGCTAGGTCTATAGACAATCCTTTGAAGTTTTCGTGTGATGGTAAATAATTCTGCAACGTCAAGATCAAAATAATAAAAACTACTACTATCATATTTGTCAAAAATAGTGCAAAGAAATACTGCTTCCACGTCATCTGTTTGGTTGCATCAATTCCAACTAATTTATAAAACCCACTCTCTACCCTGGCAAGTGTATTTTCTAAAGGTCTCATTTCAAAGGAAATCATTCTGGCAATATATAGTCCAAAAGGTATTGCCAGACCCAATGTTCCTCCCATCAAGACCACTAATTGGATTATTGTGTCCACATAGGTCACTCACTATCAGGCATCTTGCTTTACTAATACCTAAAATCGGTCAACAATAATGAGAAATAAAAACATTGTGATTAGCTTGACGTAGTTTTGAAGTCAACCTGAATTAAGGAGTAAGAGTTTATAAGTTATATGAATATATAAGTAAAAATTATTTCATTCTTACAAATGCCAGCAAATATTTTATTAATTCTAATAGGATATGATCTCAGATATAGAATCCTGAACATGTTAAACCTGGCTGAACCACGACCTAATAACAGGATATTATGCTTGCTTTCTGAAGCAGGTCCTATACAGGCATTTAAGGTTTAATAATTAGTGTTAGTCTGCGAACCTAAAAGAGAATCGAACTAGACATTGACTGATGAAGATTATAATATGTTAAGGTATAAAAAGCCTAATAAGACGTTAAACATGTTCTTGGATTCTTTCCCCTTGATATGCTCTTTTTAGCCAGATAGGAGTTACAACCGTTGTAAGGGCAACCATAATTATTATCGCAGTATAGACATCTGATGTCAATATTTTAGAGGACACACCTACACCTGCCACAATAAGCCCAACTTCTCCCCTAGATACCATTCCAATTCCAACTTTC
>DATBGR010000649.1:0-12987 GCA_036557905.1 Nitrososphaeraceae archaeon
ATTAGACGCTATTTGTCTTAATTTTTCTTTTTGTTTCCCAGTTCCATAACGATCTGGATCACTAAATGCAGTTATTGAAGGAGTTGAACCCATCTTCTGCTTAGTCATTGGGATTTTTCTATGCAGATCAGCTAGTATAGGATTCTCATCTTCTTGCATAATAGACATAGTTCAAAATGATATTTATTGATTATGCCTGCATTATAATGGTGGCTCATATCTTGTTTGTAGTTGACTGTTGTAAAAGGAACTTATTTACATTCCCGCGATCTTTTGTTCTTGCTCTAAGCTTGGTCTTGTACTTTAAATTTCTAGGTTTAGTTCTCAATCTATAGCCGCAACATGGACACCATAATCCTGCCCACTCTATAAATAGCTCGCATATCTGACAACGTTTTTGCCCACTAACATAACGGCCAGAACCTACTGGTTTCCTTGCTTTATGTCGGATACAGATACCTTTACAGACCACTTTGAGACCTGCTTAATATTTTTCGTCATTCTACTATTTACATATTGTACAAATGATATAGAGAACTATAATTTGAAATTCGGGTCCCTTTATGTTTTCATTACTCAGCTTGAGAGTAGACAGGGAATTACATTCATTCTGGATCATTAGGTCACAGAATAGAACAGAACAGAATAGAGTAGAGTAGAGGTAAAATGTAATTGTCGATTT
Source organism: Nitrososphaeraceae archaeon (assembly GCA_036557905.1). Taxonomy (GTDB): domain Archaea; phylum Thermoproteota; class Nitrososphaeria; order Nitrososphaerales; family Nitrososphaeraceae; genus JARBAU01. The sequence goes on from DATBGR010000649.1 coordinate 683, forward strand.
GGAGCACTTTATGTATTACGGGAAAGAGCGATTGCAAAATTCCTAGTTACATGTTTTGAAATAGATCAACTTTAAGAATGACTTATTGTATAAATTATACGATGCATTCCCTAGATTCTGGCTTAGCTAAAATTGAATATTAATTATTCTAGTCATACCGTAGAAAATATTTGACTAAAGTCGAAGATTCTTTTCATGGTGTTCTATTGTGTTGCATTGTGGAATTACGGGAAAACTCCGAGAAAAGTTCTTATAAATCTCCGTTTAGAAATTCTTAGTGCATTCTTACCTCTCTCTGTAAGTGTATAGACTATCGTTTTCCCTTCTTTTTCATCGCTGGTAATAAATCCCATCTCCCTAAGGCTCTTTAGTGCCGGATAGATGGTGCCAGGACTCGGTCTTTCTCCCTTTCTTCTCGCAATTTCTTCAGCAATTTCTTGTCCATGCATTGGTTTTTTTGAGAGTAAGAACAGGATTAGGAATCCTAACATGCCCCTCATGTCACAGCAATAATTACCATTAGCATTAGAAAATGATCTCATATGATCACATAATATATTGGGTATGCGATATATATAAATACATCGAATGCATTATATCGTATATCCAATATGTCCGAGGAAAAAGGAGGTGAATAGTAATTTGGGTTGTGGTTGTTCTGGATCAGGGTTTCAAAGAGCCAGGAGCTTTCTTACTAAAGAAGAACGTATTGCGTTGCTGAAAGAGTATCAAGAAGAGCTAGATAAAGAAAAGCAAGGTATATCTGAGAGAATTAAGGAGCTTGAGGTAAAAGCTGACTGATTGATTGATCGAACTCGTCAGCATTTTTTTAATTTAGTCAGTTTTACGGCTAAAAGTGTTCAAGTCGACTAGCAACTAAATTGTGTTTGGATTAAAGCTATCATCAGCTGGCTTCTCACCTCCCAATTCCCATTGAGACAACATGGTCGCAATAGCTCATGCACTTGCTATTGAAATTTTATAAAGCATTGTTAATAGATAAAATTAGGCCTGATGTTGCATAATTGATTCTTTGTTTAATAATACATCGACAAGTACCATCAGCAGCATATAAAATTATTTTGACTTCTTATCTAGTAACGGATTTTGTCTAAGACATTTCTAAATGATGACTAAATCAAAAGTAAGTCCAACCATATAATGTCTATATGATAATATCTTGAAAAGACAGGAATTACAATATTCTCAACATAATTATATCCATAGTTATATATCGACTTTTAGCAATATACAAAATGAAAGCTGTTGGTTTATACAAATACTCACCAATAGAAGATCCTCAATCGCTAGTTGATTTAGATATTCCAAAGCCAAGTCCTCCTGCCACAGGACATGATCTATTAGTTGCTATAAAGGCAATATCAGTAAATCCTGTCGATACTAAAGTAAGAAAAGGATTGTTTTCTAAGCCACCTAACACAGATACAAAGACAAATAATCCTCGTATACTAGGATGGGATGGTGCTGGAGAGGTAGTAGAGACCGGTTCGGGTTGTACACTTTTTAAGAAAGGGGACGCAGTTTACTATGCTGGTAGCATTTCTAGACCATTAGGAACAAACTGTGAATTTCATTTGGTAGATGAGCGTATTGTCGGAAGAAAGCCTGACTCGCTGAGCTTTGCAGAAGCTGCTGCTATGCCACTAACGACTATAACAGCATGGGAGGCCTTGTACGATAGACTAAATTTGTATCAAGATGTTAGAAGAAGGCAAGCCTCAGCTATCTCGCAGTCAACAATACCAGTTGATGCAGCAGGCAATACTAAAAGAGGCAATCAACATCAATCATCTATTCTTATTATAGGTGGCGCTGGAGGTGTTGGTTCCATAGCCATTCAGCTTGTAAAAAATCTTGTAAATGCGTCTGCTATCTCATCATCATACTCATCAGTATCATCTTCTACGTTATCAGAAATTAATGCAATTGCCACAGCTTCAAGGCCTGAATCGGTCGACTGGTGTAAGAGGATGGGTGCAGATTTTGTTATAGACCATCATAAAGATCTTAAATCCCAAATCAAGGAACTGGTAGGTGTAGACTATACAGACTATATTCTTTGTTTGAATAATACTGATAATTATTTTGAGACTATGAAGGATCTAGTCGCACCACAAGGCAAGATATGCTCAATAGTCGAAACTACAGATCGTGTGGATCTTGGAGGTGCGTTTAGGCAGAAAAGTGCCACATTTGTTTGGGAACTCATGTTTACAAGATCACTGTTTCAAACACCAGACATGATTGAACAACATAAGTTGCTCAATGCAGTAGCGGACCTAATTGATAATAACACTATAAAAACTACTTTGACTGAAGTATTATCACCAATCAATGCAGAAAATCTTCGTAAGGCTCATCGGAAGTTGGAATCTGGTACTGCTATTGGAAAGATTGTTTTATCTGGATTTTAAGCCAAGCTTTGCTTTTCAATGATGAAGTACTAACTTATCATATAGTGTTGACTATAACATCTTTTCCATAAACACATCAGCTCTATAGTTATTATTGTATCGAGCGATATCAAGAAAACCATTCTTTAAATATAGTGTTCTTGCTGCATATAATGTTCTTGAACTATCCAAGACCATTCGTGAATAACCGTTGTTTATTGCAAAATCTATCGCCCTATCAAGCAACTTTTGACCTACTCCCAATCGTCTGAAATCGGTTGATACATACATGCGCTTTAGCTCGCATGTAGATGCAAACTGATACAAATTTCTTACAGCAGTTGTACCTACTATTTTTTGCAGTTGCAATTCAGATTTGAAATCAACAACACGGGTTTCTGCAATCCACATGCGACCTCTATTAACTCTATTATATATTTTGTCAATTGCAAGAATATCGGAGTCTAATGTATCAAACTCCAGCTTAAATTTAAATTCATTAACTATAATATCTAAAATAAACTCTTTTACTTTATCAGAATCGTTCCCTTGGAATGGTCTTATCTTGACACCTTGAGACAAAGAATAGTCTATTCTTGGTAAGCTTCGAAAATAAGCATTTTGTAGCTATCGAGTGCTACTGCATTTTCATATTAGTTACCTATTTGTTCTTCCTCCACCTGCTTTCAATTGTTTAAAGATGAACATCATTTTTTGTCAGTCTTGTAGGTATGAACAGAGAATAAATATGAAAGTAGTCTAAACGATTATTTTTAATCTTGTTTAAACTTATCATAAATTAATCACTCAATAGATCAGAGTCAAGTCTTCCAAAACTGTTGCATACAACAGCTCTACCTGATTAAGAGTTAACTAAAATTACTGAAGTACCATTAGTCAATGTATCAAATGCCGGCGAAAATTTCTTTCCAATTTCACGAAGCTCGGCTATTTGTTCTTCTGAGGCAGTATTGCTCTTAATATTCAGATTTACTCTAAATTCCTGAGCACCAGGTCTTACATCATTGGATATACCTGTGAACCCTCGCAAGTCGACATAGCCTTCTATGTCAATGTTAATGCTATCAATTTGGATACCTCTTGATGTAGCATGAGCTACAATGGTTTGCGTTAAACATGCCGCTAAGCTACCCATACAGCCCTCACATACAGTTGGACCTCTTCCCTGACCTGAGAGTTCGTTTGGAAAATCATATTGCATTTTATATTCAGTGTTTCTATCTATATGTTGGTCACCAACACGAAAGTCTTTGGAGCGAGACGTCACACTAAAACCACCATTCCACTCTGATTTCACAGAAAATGTCACTTTTGACATTTCTGGACGGTTTTGAATGGAATCATATACTTTACTTAGTGTCTGAGTATTCACTCCGTTGAATCCATCGTTTCTTTTATTGTTATCCATTTAATGAAAATACTATGAAGTCTGACAATAATAAATTTTTATAATAAAAGTATGAAAAACAGATTGAATGAACTGACGATTATCATGTCGAGTACTGTATCAAAAACAACAACAACACAGTATTCATTATGTTCTGATATCGATTGTACTGGAGTAAGAACGCTATCTGGATTACATGTATTTCTTCTCTGTAATTTGATTTTAGTCATGAGGGCTATTTTCTGAGCAAATAAACTACGGCTTTACCGGCCCCTTGCTCAATGTCGCCGTCTTTGTCAGTATAACGATACGCCTAATAGTAACACTTGCACCAATTGACTAATCGCTATGCCGTATCAGACTGATCAGTTCGTGCATTTTGAGATAGTTGAAGTAGTCTTTACATCGATACCAGATTCTTATGACAATTCTACGAGAGAGACTTTTCTACCGGGGCTTAGTATGATATTATCCAGTTAATCTACTGCTGATGAAATTCCCATCGTTGTATTCACGAAGAACTCTGAATTCTGACAGCATTATTTGTATTAGTTTGTATAGATCCTGCCTCGGCGTTTACCACTTTCTAAGTTAAAGCAGATTTATTATTCTGGCAAGTTGCAAAGAAGTTATACTATCTAGAGCTTCGCACAATTGGCTGAAATTAATATTGACACAAAATATAAGAGATTATCACGTTGGTAGTGATTTCAAAAATCCATATATAATACATTTGATTTAATATCTCGTTGAAAATTAATCTCGATAGATTCAAATATATGAGAAATAATCCATGCAAATTCGCGTCCTTGATTGTCCTTTCCTTTGGTTTAGCAGCAATAATAATATCGTCCATAACAATGACGCAGCCCTCGATTAAATTACTCAAGCTAGCCTTTGCTCAAACAGAAGGAAAGTTTACTGCAAATTTAACTGGTCAGGATGAAGTGCCACCAACTAATACTAAATCTACTGGAACTGCCAATTTTGTTATTCATAGCAATGGGAAGATCATGAGCTATAGTGTAAATGGTAATAATTTAGACAAGGTCACAATGGTAACTATAAACCAACGCAAGAAAGGCGAGAATGGGCCTGTTGTAGTGACTCTTATTCGTTTCAAGAACCTAACACCCACTGGTCAAATAAATGGACAGTTAGCACAGGGCAATATATCCTCTATTGATCTGACAGGACCATTGAAAGGAATGCAATTATCAGATTTGATTAAGCTTATTCAAGATAACGATGCCTACGTTAATATTCAGACAAAACAATATCCAGATGGAGAAATTAGAGGACAGATTTCTAGTTAGTCTATCTGAAGTATCTATTCCATTCCCGAATCATGAAATGATTGAGTATATTATCCAGATTTGAGATCATTCAATTTACCATAGTGTCGTGTATTGGTATAAGTGATAGGTCGAACTCATTGCAAATTCCAATTAGTCATCGGGTTGCAAGGCGATACTGCGCCTCATGTTATTGCCACATATGTGCTCTGCTCTGCCATAGGAAGTCCCACTAAAGTCAGTTACTCTTTCTAGATCTAATAAATTCCAGAGCTAGATTTAGCCCAATCGCTTATCTAATCTCTACCTTCTGAATCTTGGTTGTCAGCGCCTAATGAAGTGATGACTTTAATTGACCACGGATTTCGCCATTTAAGTTCCGATCTGTGTGAACATTGACATATGTATTGCCATCTTCTATCAGTCGGATTAAGTCAGATACACCTTTTCCCGCTAAAGGGCCATTAAGGTCAGCAGAACTAATGGTGCCACCAGTAGAAGTAGATGTCATAAGACTACCGCCACTACCTGAAGTAGATGCTAAGGCGCCTGCAAAAGTATTACCTAGTTTCAAGGTTGCCACGATAGGTCCATTCGTTCCTACGTTACCCTTATGAATATGGGCTCCAGTGACTATGCCATTTAGATTGGAAAGAGATATCTGGTAGTCCAGTGTGCTTTGTTGAGGATTTGCGATTAGCTTGATTCTTCCTGTTGCCTCAGTATCAACTGGCGGCACTTCATTTTCGCCTGTTAAAATAGCACTGAATTGTTTTCCTGAGACAGGAGTAGTCGATGATGAGGATGCGCCCGCCATAGTCGCTGCCGATTCCGCAGATGATCCAGTAAAACCGTCCAATTGAGCGTTAGCGTATGTTATTGTGATAATAACGATGGCAAATGAAGTTAGTCCTAGGAAAAGAAAAAGTGTTACCCTAGTAGATAATTGAACATTCATTACTAATATATCGTATCTCATATTAATAAAATCTCTGTAAACAATGAGATTCAATTTTCAGGTTCGTTTTCAACTCAATCGAGTTCATAAATACTCCGAATACAAATATGTTTTTATTTGTGGAAGAACGTCGGTAAAATTGAATGGATATAGCGTATGTACATATCCGAACTTTCGAATTTTCGCATGTTTATTATAAAATCTTATCAAGATAAAATTCACTAATGTCAACCGATGTCCATGCCTTGTTATCGTTTTTAGGTCATCATTTCTCGTGTAGCTAAATTCTTCTTTAGAAACTATTTCTGTCTCTTTAAGTTTAAGTTTGGCATATTTTTTGTATATTTTTGAAGGTTATACCTAACACTCAAATGACCAGAGTCTATCGCTGGCAAATTACCTCAAATGAACTTTGAAACTTCAGCTTTGTGTTTCGAATATATTTACCAATTCTTTTAGATCAAGTAGGAATATTTATGAAAGATAGGTCTGCACCCTGCGATAGGTACAGACCTAAATGGTATGAGGCTTTTTAGAAGATTGTGCCTAGCACCAATTCCTATGGATTGCTTGCTTGGTTAGTTATTGTCATATTAGACAGCGAAGTATATCTATGATAATAAGTACAGATTATGATTTGTCATCATCAGTTTTGTGTCGAAAGATCGTGAGAGTATGCCAAAATAAATACCATACGTATTATTCTCCACACCGCTATGAATGTGAAGGACATGCTTCTATTCAATTGGGATTTAGTGCAATGACATACACTCAAAAATAACGGTAAATGAATCACAGCATCCACAAGTTTTAGAGGAAATGGTTAGATTAAACAATAGAAGTTCAAGATTGTTAATTAGTGCTGATCTAATGTCCTCCTATCTCAAATCATAATTAATCACTGGCCAGTAGATGAAATAATTTTGTTAATCAATCTTTAATAGGTTTTAGGTGTATAAATTAACAACTGTTCGATTCATATCTGCTAAGGAATCCAGTCGGTAATCGTAGGTTGGTGGAAATAATCCCCTATGCCAGTTGGATTCCAAAGCGATCTTGTTGAAAGAACTTCTTTAATTGGTATTGTGTATGTCGCTAATTTACATACTTCTTCCTTCTTCCTTCCTTCCTTCCTTCTTGAAACAACGCAGACTAAATTCCTAACAACTGTCATCTAAATCATTCATACCTAATAGGACTTTGCTTGATTGACTTGAATTGTCTTTATATCCGTGTGATATACTTTTGCGGTGACTGAATATAGTTAACGGATCTATACTCCTAGCTCTTTCAAACGTATACTACTTATTATATTATCTTTCAACAACTCCTTGGATAGTCCTTTTGATACGATGCTTTGGATCTTTATTATCATCCTCGTTATTCATATCGGTCAGTTTAGTTCTGGTGTTCACAGTATTGAGCGCAAGTACTATCTCTACACCCAACAAATTTCTCTTTACTAATCAAAATAATAATGATCATCTTGCAAAAGCACTAGCCACAAAATATCATGATGTTGGGGTACCATCTCCCGGAGGACCAATCATTGTTGATCCACATCTGAAGGCAGAAGTCATATCTGGAGGATTGAGATATCCAACCAGTATGACTTTTTTAGGCCCTAACGATATCTTGGTCACGGAAAAAGATGCTGGCACGGTAAGAAGAGTAGTAAATGGTACATTACTACAACAACCTTTACTCGATGTAAGTGTTGCAACATATGGGCATAGGGGTTTATTAGGCATCGCAGTTCCTTCTCCACCTCTTCCTCCAGCTACTGCAACCTCCTTGAATGTCCATGGAAATCGTAATACTACAACATCCGTTTTTCTATACTATACTCAAGCTAAGACGCATACTGGTGATGATATTACAGAAGGAAGACAACCAGCGGGTAACCGACTATACAAGTACGAACTGCTAGACAACAGGTTAGTGAATCCAAAGCTGTTGTTAGACCTTCCAGCAATTCCTGGAGCTATTGGAAATGGTGGTAAGGTTATTGTTGGACCTGATAACAATGTGTATCTTACGATAGGTGATGTTGGTATTAAAGGTCATAATACTAAGGCACAGAATATTCTGAATGGCAGTGAACCTGATGGCACTAGTGGAATTCTTAGAGTTCACCAAGATGGTAAGCCAGTAACACCTGGCATTTTGGGAGATAAATATCCCTTAGACATTTACTATTCATACGGAATTTGGAATAGTTTTGGAATTGCTTTTGATCCCATAACAAAAATTTTATGGGATACACAAATTGGTTTACCATTTGGTGATGAGATCAACGTTGTCAATCCAGGTTTTAACAGTGGATATAATAAGATCGATGGCACATGGCTGCACGGCTATAGTATCGATCAGACTGAGAACCAAGGTGTTGCTCCTCTTCACCCGAGCGACTTGGCAGATTTTGGTGGTAAAGGCAAATATCATCCACCCCAATTTACCTGGTTTAACAAAGTAGTTCCGACTGGAATTGCATTCCTGAATTCTAAGAAAATGGGAGGGCAATATGAAAATGATATGTTTGTTGCAGATGATCTGAATGGAAATGTTTACCACTTTAAGCTAAATTCACAAAGAATAGATCTAATGCTACCACCAGGTCCACTAAAAGATTTAGTAGCAAATAGTACTGATCCCCTTGATCAAATAATATTTGGAAAAGGCTTTGGCGGTATTACAGACCTTAAAGTGAATCCTTATGATGGCTATCTATATGCTCTAACATTTGATCAAGGGACAATCTATAGAATAGTACCTATCAATAATTAGAACCCAGACAATTATTGGAATAGTACGTTTCAGAGCTCGACTTCAACGGCTACATCAAATTTCGTATAATACTTTTTAACATCTCCTTCCCCATACTTTGACTTGAATTTTCCGACTATCTCATTAACCCTGTTACCGTCTTGTACTAGCTTACCTCTTGCAGGTGTTTCAATGCCATCAGCAGAAATCTTTAATGATGAATTGGCTTGCAGGTTCTTGTACCAGTAGGTGTCAGAGCCCTGTACAGGAAGCAAATACAGAGTGCTACCTTCATACGAAAACCATACTGGCCTGGAAATATCCTTGCCTGACGTTCTACCTTTGACGCTGAGTGTTATCTCATAAGCGCTAGCCAGTTTATGGCCAAGATCGCCTTTGGACATGACATTCTATGCTATATGTGACAGATATATGTTTCCAGTGGTAAGCCAGAGGCATTAAGGAAGGTTACCAGAGTCAAACCAGACTTTACAATAAAGGATGTCTTTTTGCATATCATCTTCTTGCATAGTTTGCAATCTTTCTGAACAAGTTTCACTCCCATCAAAAGAAACACAGTGAGTATTGACATGAACTATGACAAAGAATGTACTACAGGATTAGTATATATCATGATAAGCTAGTTTGAATAGGGCAAAATAAGACAAGAGCATAGTAGAAAGTCCGCTTGAGTAGTAAAATGGTTTCATTTTACAATATATGTGGGCATTTTTTTTGCAGCTTGGCTTTCTATAGACTATGTCTTGGATATTACTCAATAATCTATCTTCGAGGTATAGTCTGAATGTATTATTTATCTGTATATACAGCAGGTAAACTACTCCTACTCCTGCAGCAATTTTTGTAGATCCAGAAAATCTTCTTTAGTAATCTCTCCCTTAGCTAGTCAAACCTTTAGTATTTATTTTGGATCGTTTTCGTTTGATGTACCGCCCCTCATCCTTGATCTCGTCAATCCAGCAGCAAGAGTAGATATAAATGAGCTAGTAATTCCAATACCAACGAGCATGATACTGCTCCCCTCTACTCTTGCTGCAAATGTGGTCGGGTTGGGCCCAAATGTAGAAGTTGATGCAGTTTGGACTGTCCACCAGAGGGCATCACCCATGCTGGTTATTTCGGAATTGGGTACTGTATGTTCTGCAGAATAAAATAGAAAAGCTGATTTGGTTAGAATCAGGAAAAAGCCTATAAATATTTGCAGTAAGGTATGTCCTCTTAGAATTCTGGATTTTTCTTCCAAAGAGCATGATAGCTTTACAAGATATAATATCGCTAAGACTCTTAGCATTACACCCACTGTTATGAATCAATCAGATTTTGTAGACCCTTTACCAGCTAAGACAAAAAAGATTATTAAAGTTGCAATTCGATCTGTCCGTAGTATAATAAAAAGTTAGCAGAAAATCTAAAATTGGGATGACATTGGTCTATCTACGGTGCAATAGAACAATAACAAAGCGATATATCGATTATGGCAGAGATTATACGTTGATATACCTTTTTACTATAGTTGCTATTTTAGTTGGACTCTCGACAATTCAAGTTACACACGCTTTTACCTTTAGTAATCTTTATTCAAAGCCTCATCTATCAGACGTACAAGAATTGATACCCATGTACGGGGTAGATGTCGGTAAAATTATACTCTATGGTATAGTTATCATTATTCTAATTCTTACCAGACTCAAATGGGCTAAACATGGAAGGAAAATAACGAAGCGAAAGATAGAAGTCGAGACTGTTTTTTTCTCAATATTAGGTTCTGTTGTTATATTTGATTCATTTTATGATGTTGGAGTTCCAATATTCTATCTTATTCCTTATCTTGTTCTGTTTTTTGGACTCCAACAGTATTCATATTTACATTCAAATCGGCTCATGTCGTTCTGGAAGGAATCCAAGTCGGGTTCGATTTATGTAAAGGGTGGAACTCACATTCATTTTGCATATGTGATAGGAACAACATTACGCATAATAATATCTGTCTTGTTCATTGGCAGTTTGTTCTCATCAAGTCCACGAGGATTAATTCCCACCAATGAATCAACAATAATGCTTGCAACTATAGCATTTGATTTCTTGTTAGTAATCTCTCTTGGATTGTTAATAGGCATAAATAGGAGGATATTTATTCGATACAATCTGATTAACGAAGGAAGAGAGAACGTCCTGGAAAAGTAGCATCGGACTTGTTTAGATAGAGTTGTGTTTGAATATTCGTACACATGTATCACTGTACCTGTGCCAAAATTGTAATGAACTTAGCTAAGCGTTTGTTAATGATTAGTAGATTTTTTGGCCCACTTTTTCATAGTCAAGTGTGTCTATTGGGTTAATCGCATCATAATAAACCATAAAGAAGAATTTACTGAACTATACTATATGCAATTGCTTACATTTCCAATTCTGTCTACCTTGCAAGATTAGTTCTTTGTTTTTTATTATTTCCGTTATTAATCGCTGCAATAGTTGTAACAGCCATACCAAAAAGGAAAAAAGAAGGTTGTGATATACTAACCTTAGTGACTAAGTCATGGATATAGGACTTCCGCCTGAAGCTCCACTTGGAGCAGCTGTATTGATATTCATACCTTACTTTGTTGCGACGATCGCAGCGATCTTATATACAAATAAACAAATTGAGAAAGGCAGTTACGATAGCGAAAACAGCAACAAGGACGTAATTCGCAGCAATAACAGTACTGATTAGTTGTTGACTATCACAAGAGCGTTATTATCTGACTGTCTTCTACTGGGCCACCACTCCTGACAAACGTAGGACAATCTGCTGGTTTACACATACAAAGTACAGTATGCACCTGTCGAACCTCTGCAGTCCGACTATAACTGCAACACTATGCTTAATGGGTAGTCCTAGACCGAATAATACCTATTCTGGCTGTGTTGTAATAATGCTCATAATTTCTGGCTTATTGACAATTGCCGTAGGTCTTCCGCGATAGAGAAGAACAGAATTGATAAGGCATTTAGAGACACTTCTACATAAATTGTCCAAAAACGGAAACATTGTCAGGTAGTGGATAGGATCATTTAAGAGAATATTTTAAAAATCATCCACCTCAATTCGATAGAAGAATTACTTCGCGTACTTTGATCGACTCAATAGTGTGAACTAGATTTACTTGCGACACTTAGTGCATCCTTTATCCGCCCTATCTACTATGGTGCTTTTCAGTAGTTAAATACATTAGATAGACCCAGCATGAATGCTATAAGGTTGATAAATGGAATACAATATGATAGTCCTCAACTAGATGATCTTTACTTTAAGTCTCCCCACAAATTCAAAGTATAATATGAGATCTATGATTTCCATTATCAGATTCGAGCAAACAAACGGCAAATTATTTAGCTGTTGTATTATGGCCGTCGGAATCAACAAACGATGTGTGTAGTATGTAAATACTACTAATTTTAAT
>DATBGR010000650.1:0-10825 GCA_036557905.1 Nitrososphaeraceae archaeon
ATTCCCTATCTATAAATGTCTATATTAGAATATCTAACTTATTAACTTAATTATTCAAGAACCGCTTAGCACAAGGCAGATATAATGTGAGATTCTTATCTGGTGTCGATTATAGGATCATGTACTGCGAAATTACTCAGCAATTCAAATATCTTTGACGATTTGAGCATCAAGCAAATATGGCATGTTTTAAAAAAGGCTCAAGATTGTCACTTGCAAAAGTGTACATGACTTAGTGGTGGTAGATATCAAACTGTGAAAGACCTTAATTATTTGATATATGATTTAGTAAAAGACAGTTCAGATTAAAGCTACTGTTGGATATCTAAGCATATTCGTATGTATTATATAAGATCGATTCATCGATCTTCCTCAGTATCTAAAATATCTAGGAATGAACAAATCTCATGCTTCTGTCGCCGGATCTTCTCAAAAACTTTCCAATATCAACAAGGATATCACTGAATCTCTTTGAGGAGCCCGTCGGAAATACGCTATAATCTCTTAGTTCTGTTTTTCTTAATGGTCGTACAGATATTAGCCAGATATTACTAGGGTTAGGTTGAATGGATTTAATCTGAGAAATTTTTTTAGTATCCTCTAGCTTATGCATAATAGCTATAACTAACGCCTTTTGAGGGTTATTCAATAAGCATTGTAAGTTTGGAATAGCCAAATCAATCTTTAGTTTGTTATTAACCTCGATCTTTCTAGCAGATGGCAAAGTCGAAGCTGTTAGCATGAAATGCAGAAGAGCTTCACAGAGGTCTGGAATCATGTCATCGGTAATTTCAATTTTTGAATCATTCCTGACTCTTAATAGGCATGAATCCATTATAATTTGCATATATTTTCTAGAAGCATCAAGATCTGAACTTACGAGGTCTTTTTGAATATTACTTTTACCAATTTCATCTATCACACCATAGAGAGACTGCACAAGATCCACTTTAACCGACATATGACCTAGATCTATCGATGTAATATTCATACATTAGCATATATGCCTTATCTAGAAATGCGTTATCGTCTTTGTAGATTGTGTGAATGAAATTGTTTAGTATAAATCTAGTTAAACTACTGCTTTCCTAAAAGATAAACTGGTCAATCGAACACATATATGATCTGAGATTCAAGTATGATTATGGATAGGAATCTACCTTCGAATAATTTTTTGATGGCGAGGGAAAGATAGCTTATGGATATCGTACATCATGAAGAAAATGCTGGTTCCCTATTCGATCAAATTCGTGCAAGAGTAAGAAGGACATTAAGAGACGGAGTTCAACTTGACATGTCAACACAGGAAAGCAGAAAATTATTGAGGAGACACGTAAACTCGAAAACAAACTTCGTATTCCTGTTTGTAGATATCAACAATTCTACCCAGATGAGTTTGTCTCTACAAGAAGACAAATTTGCCCTATTGATTCAAATATTTGCTCAAGAAGTCAGCGTTGTGGTGTCAGGCTATGGCGGATACGTGTTCAAATATGTTGGAGACGCCGTTATCGTTTTGTTTCCTGCGGGGCACGATCGCAAAAAGGCTTGTGTCAATGCAATTAATTGTTCTAAGGCCATACTAGGGATTATCCAAGAAATCATATCTCCTATATTCGAGCAGATGAAATTACCAGATATCAAAGTTAGGATTGGAATAGATTATGGAGAGGTTTTGGTAGTTGTTTACGGAAAAGATGTCCAAAAGGCACATATTGACGTTTTAGGTTCCGCTATTAACATTGCAGCAAAAATAGCTTCTGTTACACATGCTGATCAAATACTAGTAGGGGAATCCATCTATAATATTTTGGGTCAGACATCTGTTGAAGGAGTTTGTGTCGATAAAATAAATCCTCTCCGTGAGATTAAACTTGATATTTCAAAATGGAATTACCCATCCCATATAAATTTCGGTAGTGTATACAAGGTGTATGAATACATCCCCTAAGACAGATTAGGAAGTGATTTTCACGTTGAAGTACTAATGATTTCTTCTGAAATGCAACAAACTAGTCGACGATAAGCATATGATATTTAGTTAAGGTTAGGACTTTGAAAGGTCTTTATAGCTCAGACATCCAGCTACTGTGATGCCAGTTCAGAAAGGCGTTATTTTATCTTTGGCTATAATCGCAGGCTCAGCGGGCATATTTGGCTTATTTATGGCTTCATTGCACTATTCATTTTTTTTCCTTTTATTGTCGATACCAAATTTTGTTATTGCCTCCTTCTTTGGTTACAAATATTATTCCCTCAATAAAGCATCTGCTTACAAATCCACGCAAGCCAGGAAGTAAACTTTCAATCCACAAACATTCATTATAATATTCAATCAAAAAGCCTGAAATTCCCGGTCAATTTAGAAAGAATGTGTCTGAAGAAATCGTATTTCGAATCGATCACCCCGGTCTCTAATTGAGATCCAAAGACAATTTTGAATAAACAAGCAAAACGATACCTAAATTTGATCTGTTGATAAAGTTATTATTTACTTCACGATGTTCGATTTGTTCTAGTTCTACAGGAATCTTTTGTATCAAGCTAGCACATGTCGAGGATATGACTATAAAGTAGGGGATATTCTCTCCTTTCTTGCCAAATAGAAGAGAATTAGACTAAATAACAAAAGCACCAAAGCAAGACCTTGTGCCCCGCCGTTCGGTATAAACATTAAGTAAACTGCGGCAAATATAATGCTTGCGGCAGCTTGGATTGCGTACTTCAACGATTCACCCAAATTTATTTTTCGTGCAATGTATCCTATGGCAAAAATTACCACCGTAGGATAAATGGTGAGTAAAATGAACTCATCTATGTCAATTCCATTATGTGACAAGGGAGATCTAGGTAAATAACCGAGCGTGTAATATTATACTTTACCTTGACTAAAACTGGTCGGCACATGACTGAGCTACGCTATTAAATATGTCTATGAGTACTTTGATTATCATTCAATGTCATTGTTACTTTGTACCGTAACCCAACTATTAATCAAAAACTAAGGTAAGGACAAGCTATTTTAAGAAGTTCCTGACCCCAAATCTCTAGATTCTAAGATTCCATAGAAAATAAGCCAAAGTATACGACTAGGGTATCTTGTATCTTGTACTCTTTTTAATATATGCGTCAATTGTCCTACCAGTATTGGATTTGATCCCCTCCCCCTCTGTAGAGTATTACATTCTATAATAAATAGAAGTTTGAAATTTGGGTATGCAAAAGAAGGGAAGGGCTACTATGCCGATCGCACTAGATTCATTTCATGCTGGCGAGTTGAACAACATCGAAATGGACGGAGACTTGAGAACTACTCATCGTAGAGTGCGATGTCCAAATTGCCATATTGTAATGGATTCTACATCACAGTTTAATAGATTGGATTATCTGTGCAACCAGTGTAGGATTATGGTACATCTTCCCAAAAAATGGGCGGAGAGGTACCTTCATCTACGCTAACCAGGAGTAATTCGTATTTAGAAAGTGATTTCTAAGCCTCAATTAGCGCGAAGAATAAGATTAACCATTATTCGCGTATTGTTTGTGTACATAGTCAAAGAAACCAGGTTTCAATTTTTACTCAAACGATTGAGTAGAAAGGCTATAGTTAAATAATAATATTAGGCCTCATTCAATAGCCAACGTCTATTTCGGTTCCGACTCCAGCCTCAATTAATGAACGAGCATTTTCGAATGGTAATATTGCTATGTCTTCAACAAGGAATGGGCCATATCTTGACATATCAACTCCTAAAAATTGTCCAAAAGGCTTTACAAATCTGATTGCGACTTTTTTCCAGCGGGTTTTCTCCGATAGCATTTCCAGCATCAATGCCCGCCCTTTAAGCATACAAGACACAATCATATCTTGTCTTTTCGCGTATTCAGTTTCAGAATCTAAAATATACTTCTCCTCCTCAGTGAGTCTTGAGTAATCTAAGGAATGAACAGATTCAGATGGAGAATCATTGTTAGTAATTGAATTAACTATTTTTCTGTTTCGAATATTAAATAATAATTTTCCTGTCAAAGATGTGAGTTGGATTAGCCTATCTATCACATCCTTTTCCACTTCATCAGATGTATTCACTCTTAACCTCGCCAAAGTTGTTGCAATCCTTTTGTAGGTATCCATAGGAATTGGTTGTAGTACTTCAACTTGACCTTCTTTTACGACAAGACTACAAAGATCATTCAGAGTTAATGGTACATCATCGCCTACATTATCTCTTTTTTTACTAGTTGATAAACCTAATCTAATTTCTCACCACTGAATAGGTTTCAGACCTTTGCTCATACATATATTATACCTTATTAAAAAATTAATCGCGAAGAGCATGACTATGATTTGATCTCGCCAATTAGATAGTCAAAATTAACTAAGGCCACTCCATACATCACAGTTGCAAGCATGAGCTATATTTAGGGGTTTATTGATCATAGACCTCAAAATAATTGAAATATGTGAATTCCCCTTCTGATTTTTCCAGATGAATCTATTGAATAGTCCGCTATGTCTATTTAGGTTTGATAAATTGGTGAGTCGTATGATCTGGATTATTGTGGAAAGATCATGCGCCTTTGAATACCTTCCTCCAAGTTCATTCAGAAATCACTTGTCCTAATTACTTTGATCTATCATACTCTCAGTGGAAATACTGAGTGACAAACCTATCGAATACGTTAAATTTATGGATTGATCAGCCTATATTATAAGATAACAATAACTCGTATGCGATTGGTGTTGGACCAAGATCGAATTTCTAATCGCAACACTTGCTGTCCAACTTTGTGTCCCAGTCTGTACGTTTAAAAGAGGTATTAAAAAATTCTTAATTGAGGGGCTATCGTCTAGCTTGGTCAAGGATACCATCTCCTCTTGGAGGTATAGGCCTGGGGCGCTGGCGGTCGTGGGTTCGAATCCCACTGGCCCCACTACGATATCAGTGCTTTTATGTGGATTCCAGGATATATTTGGTGATAGAGAAAGGTTGGAACAAAAAACAGGCGAGGTATTCTTATCAAATTCCTGGATATTGTATCTAGATGCAATGAAGTCTCCTCTAACTAGATACAAGTACCGAGGTAATTTGGCTATGTTCCTCGGCTTTGCTGGGTTGCAAGGGATAACACTAGAAGAGAGGGCTCAAAAATTTGCTCACTGCGGAAAAAAAGATCCAGAATGGGCATTTCAGAACATTCTTAGATTCATTCACTGTCAAAAGAAACGAGTTGAGCAGAAAGAAATCACTAGCGCAACAGTCAGAAATTATGTAAAGGCTATCAAACTGTTCTGTGAAATGGCCGATATATTCATCTCATGGAAGAAAAAACTCGTGGCCTCTCTCGCGCTAAAAGATATGCTAACGATAGAATACCGACCTTTGAAGAGACGAAGAAATTAATCGAATATCCGGATAGAAGAATCAAGTCCATAGTATATGTTATGGCATCATCGGGAGTTCGTCTAGGCGCATGGGATTTTCTGAAATGGGGCCACATTACGCCTATAAAAAGAAATGAAGAAATTGTCGCGGCAAAATGGTTATATATTCTGGAAAAGAGGGAAAATATTTTTCGTTCATTTCCGCAGAGGCCTGGAAAGCAGTAAAGGATTGGATAGAATACAGAGAACAATCTGGGGAAAAAATATCGAAGGATAGCTGGGTAATCCGGGATTTGTGGGACGTAAGGCAAGCACAAGGTCGAGGTCTAATTACAAAACCCAAGAAATTGTCTTCTCTCGGAATCAAGAGATTGATGGAAAGGGCGATCTGGGCTCAGGGTTTGAGGAAAAAGTTAGAACCTGGCATAGAGAGGCATCCTTATCAAACTAACCATTCATTAAGAAAGTGGTTCAAAACGCGTTGTGAAATTGCAGGGATGAGGTCTATAAATGTAGAATCGCTTATGGGGCATTCTATAGGGGTATCCAATTCTTATTACAGACCAACAGAGGATAAATTATTAGATGACTATCTAAAGGCAATACCGTTTTTAACAATTAGTGACTAGCATAGACTTCAAGAACGAGTTAATGAGTTATCTGAAAAATCTCGAGATAGTGACTATATTGTAAGGACAAAATTGCAAGAAAAGGATGAACAAATTAGCATATTAGCAAAGAAACAAGATAACTTCGAAAGTTTGATTCAATCGCTCATAGATTCCGGCCAGTTAAAGAAAGTAACTAATTACAACTGTCGAATATAGTGAAGACATTGCAGAAATCATGTTAAATCATCAGATGATGTTCCTCGAAAAAGTCTAAGCAATAGTTCATTTGGGAATAGCCAAATGCGTGTCTCTATGGTTTTACCAAATATCTATGCTTTTGCTTGTAAGCTTTGATATATTTTGTGTTCTAAATCAACGTTCCTTATGCAGTACCACACTATGTAGCATCATGCAAAAAAATCGTTATAAGATGACGTTTTTAGCAATTCTCAAGAGTAGCCTACAATGAATTCCTCTCTTTTGACTGATGATTACGAATTTAGTTGACTAATATCAGATTCATGCAAAAAAGCACAGTACTGTTCTACGAACCGCGACCAGTAGCGCTTACCTTTTGTTACTATTATATGATCGTATATCAAAATTAAAAAATTAAAAATTTTTTCGCTTTATTCATTACTAAAATAAAATGAGGCAATGAATGCGAAGAATGTACGGCACACGATTACGCTGCCGCATTTATTATCTGCGTGATTGTTAAATCAATAATCACGGAAAGAATATGCTGGCTATATCAGTTTAACTTCACATATATCATCATATATGAACAGAATAGAAATTTGGAGACGTTATATTATGTAGATAGATTTATGAATGTACTTGGGATTTGGCATTTTTTGGTACTAGTAAGAGACTATGAATTTTTGGCAACTCGTATGAAGAAAATATTTTTAATGTTCTTCTCCTTTTTCAGTTGCTATGAGTATATCGGGCTCGTATTGAATACGTATCTGTCCATGAAAGGAAGTATGTGACTCCAGTATTTTTTGTTACCAAGAAAATCAGGGTCAAACTGCATGATTGGCTAACGAGTTATATCAACCAGCTGCAGACTGAAAAATGGGATAAGTTTCGTCTCAACATATTCCGTAAACCACGCAAATGTTATCTCTTTATCAAGATAAAGAAGAAGGAGCAGATTCTTTCCATTCTTCCAACTAAGCATTCTAATAGATAATAATTTGTTATAGATGAATCTTATGTAAACAAAACCCACGGATCTCAACGTATATTGAAGATAAGTATCAAATCAAGCATAACATGAGATTAAATAACTAAAAAAGTAAGGAAATTGTTGTTAAACCACAGTCAAGTGGTATGTTGCTTGTGTTACAAAACTACTGCCATCTGGGAATATAATAGTGCCTCCAAAGGTCAGTGTATGTGGTCCTCGTTGTAGGTTGGTTACTAAAGCCCAGTATCCGTCAGAAATAGATTGAACAGTTGTTGGTTGGTTTACATTAAGCGGGGGACCAAATACAGAAAATGGATTATTTGGCTTAATTGTCATACAGTGTCCGAGTCCAGGAGATTGTGCTCTCTGTGGGGTTAATGGAACTCCATCAACTGCTAAATTCAATCTATCTACAGGTGCATGATCTGGCTGGAAGAATTTGCTTACTTCTGATCGCAGAGCTGCAGCATATTTTGTTTGTGTTTGTGGACAGGGCGGTGCGGGTGTTGTTACGACAGGCTGATGATTACAGTTTTGATCATAACCAAATTCTATAGGAGAACATTCCGAGTTTAGTATTGGAATAAGTATTGGGGTTCCATGTCTTATAGGTGTGGTGCATGTACGTTGATAGCTAGTATCTTCTTGTATAGACTGTCCAGCAGGTGTAGTTACACCACCAGTTCCAACTAAAAATAGCATACCATTTCGTTGTATGCCTGCATCACAAAGTGCACCAGTTTTATCGAAAATCGGGTTACCGCCAAGTCTTACTATATCCACCGAAAAAATCCAATTCCACCATTGATTTGTCAATGACCCCAGAAAAAATTTACCAGCTACCGGAGGCATAAAGGGATTTTGTGGACGTACCTGATCATTTTCGATTTGGCTCCTTAGATTCATCAAGGTCTGTTCTTGCTGATCACTTGATGAATACACATTATTGCCAGATGATGCAGCAACATGGGAGTCATCTTGGTCTCTTAATCCAGTGTCTATGGAAGCTTGCTGGGCAAAGGCTGGGTTTAGGTACGGAAAAGGAGTGTTGATTGCAAGATTGGCAGCGGCGATGACCATAGAAGATAAAATTAGTAACCGCACTTTGTGCAATATCCTCATACATCTTGGTTTCAAACGCTCTTTATTTATGCACTAGGAAGCATATTGCCCACATTATCAGATTATACATGCACTACTTATATTCTGATATAATAATGCATAACTAGATTTTAAACGTCAACTGTGGGCCTAAATAAGAGATGAAGTGTGTTCTCTTTTATTGAAAATAAATATCCTACACATTCTATTTTATAGGTCATTTTACTTCAATGATATAACTATACTTCTTGTGGGACAACCAAGACCAGTGTTGGGACAATGTAATCATCAATTTTTAATATTATCATATTTTCATTATCTCACGATGTCTATAAAGCAAAAACTGCTAAACGTAGTATCAGCACACCCAAAATTAGTCACATCTGGCATTGGTTTTGTCATAACAATGGATTCTCTAAAATGATTCATCAGCAGCTGCAAAGTGAATGGTTTATAGACCATCCAACAATGATATTAGCCTCGTAATTCCTAAAACCCTCGTTTGTATCCGTCGTTTGACCTTCTTAGCATCTTCTACCGTTAGGTTAGCATACATGAGGGCATGAAGTGCATCCGTTACGGCTGAGTAACGTGCAAAACTTGATATCAAAGTTTGACGTTTATCAAATTGTTTATTCCAGTACTTGTCTTGCAGGTTATCGCTATTTACGTGGCGATGCCCACTTCTCTTTTAGTTCCTCCATACTCTTTTTTTCTTTTTCTAGTTCTTTTTTTCTATCGTATTTCATTTGCTTGCATTCTGTAGTTAAGTTACCTGCCTGTTGCACTTCGCTCTTGAATCTGGCCGTTGCACGGCCTAATTTGACTATGCGTTCCTTCTTGCTCATTTAGTGTCACGAGTGAAACCTAAATATAGAAACTAACCGAACCCTTATACATGCGGGGACAGAATCCCACCGAACCCGCATCAAAGTTGTCCCTTTATTACCGCTCACTTTTACTATAACATGTGCTTGAGCGCTCCACCTGTCACATGTCAAACCAAAGAAAAAACAAATGAGGATCCACTACTATTGTTCTAGCCCAGTTTTCGCTAAGAAACGTCTCAACGCAGATTGTATCTTACAGTGATAGGATAAGGAGTATTATGGTGGATAGAATTGCAACAATGCTGGAAGAATTGCAAAGTATTTGGCTGCAACACTAGCAACGCTGAATGTGGTTCGCGATACTTTTTTATTGCAAGCGGCGAAAGGCTCTCCCCCTCCCTACAGCGTTCTCTGTGATTTAAATAAATTACTACTTCAAAATTCAAAATGATATGCAATAAATTTCTCTCAGTCTCAAGAGGCAGTTAGGAATATCGGAGATACCATGGTATATCGATATGAACACTGATATACTTGACGTTAGAAGAACTTACGAATCTCTACGGAAGTCCAATACACACCTTGTCCAGTCTTCGGAAATAGCAACCGCATGTGTCTGTCAGAATCTGTTTAAGTTAGATTATCCATACGGAGCGATTACAAGTGATAAAGACTACTTGATTGCTAATACGGTCCATGATATAATGAGTTTATGCATGGGTGGCCCTGTTATAGAGAATTGGCAAACTAGTCCTAATGATTGTCAGGATCTTACGAGGAAGATAGTTAATGAATCTCATGAAATAGTGAATGCTATTATGGAGGATACATTAGACATAGCATTTAAGGAAAACCGGTTTGTCCCAAATGATTTTAAAGATCGCGTTAACGAGACCTATAACGGACTTATTGCTGGAATAACTAGGAGGTTGATGAAGAAGTATGAAAAACCCTTAAGGGTCATTACTGAGGTCACAATCTCCAATGTCAATAATCATCATGAAGGAAGAATTGATGCTCTATTAGAGTATCATAATGGTTACGGGTTGCTAGACTGGAAAAGCTATGATCTAAGCAAGACCGTTAGCGGTCGAGAGAAGTGGCAATTAATTGCAAACTCCCTACTTGCAAATTACCGATATTGTTTGAACGAAAATGATTGGAGCAAATATAGATTCTCGTGCATCGTTCATTACACGGGAGCATATTTTCCTAGAATGGAAACAATCGAAAAAGAAGTTCAGAAAATAAGGATCAACAGAAAATTTGCTCATGATGTACTTTGTGGTGTGCGTGTCAATGCACAGAGACCAAATTTTTGTCCTGTTTGCGATAAGGGCCTAGAAGGAAGTAAAGAGTGTCAGTTTTATCAACGGGATGCTAGGCTATTCCACGAAGGGATGTTGCCAGCACAGTATGATAAGCTCACAAGACAGTTCTTTGCAAAGCGCTATGCAATTTTAAAAGAGAGGGCCGAGACTCACCTGCATAAGCATGTTGTCTCCATCTTAATAGATAGATATGGCGAGGAAGAAGCCATCCGAAGGTTGGAGAAAACTGGCATAATATGTAGAAGATTTACATATGATTTTGATGATGATGAGAATGTTATCCTTTCGGGAGCAGATAACGATATTCCATTAGAACCGCGTAAGATCGTAAGAATAATCGGAAAGGAGAAGGATAAACCACTCCTTTCCTG
>DATBGR010000651.1:0-2654 GCA_036557905.1 Nitrososphaeraceae archaeon
AGATCCGACTTGGATGACCCAACCCACAAGCAAGTAATAAAAAAGCTCCCTTTGAATCCGTATTTATCTAGAATAGGTTTGGCGTTTGTAAATTGTGATTTGAGAGTATCCCCAAAGGTCAGAATTACTACTTTGCTAGGATGAGACATCCCGACAACACTTCTTGTCTGAGCATGGGAGAAGTCAGTCGGTAATATTACAGAAGAAGCAATTAGTGAATAGATAATAAATAAACTTATTTTTTTATAAATTAAGCTAGATATATTTGCCATATCCGATAATCGGTACTCTCTACTTGTACTATTATTTTATTTCTCAGAAAGTACTTATCAGTAAGGATACTTCTATAGATCAGTTAGATATAGTACTTGAATAGCTAACAACAATACAATATATTAATACGTTTTTCATTACAATCACAAAAATGGGCTTTTTGAGCATCTCATATAATAGTATCCATATTATCGATCAATATAATGGGAGTTGGAATTATACATTGATAACAATAAAAAGATATGTTGTGCAATTTTGTACGACTTGATGTCAACTAGCAAATGGCTGTCTGGAGTCGTTTTTACTGGTCTCGCAATCGTTCTAATCTCTGGCAATTCTTTTCCTAATGCACTAAGTATCTCATCTTTAGAAAGTAAGGCCAGATTGGACTACGTTTCATCGGTAAAACTTATCGACAATATCGTCAGTGATAGATCCAATAAAGTAGTAATGATAAACTTTGATGATGGACGCAAAAGTCAATTGATTTATGCTAAACCGATTCTGGATGAATATGGATTTAAGGCTAGTTTCTTTATAATTTGCGGAAGAGTAGGAACAGAACCATCCTCGATGAATTGGCAAGATATTGCAGAGTTAAAGAAAGACGGAATGGACATAGAATCTCATAGTATGACACATACTAACCTCAATAGATTATCAACCAATGCATTGAAGTTTGAAATAGGAGGATCTAAACAATGCTTTGCTAAGCACGGATATAATACTTCAATCTTTGGTTATCCTTTTAATTTGGGATCTAACAAGCCGTCAGTAGTTAATCTGGTAGCAAAATACTATAATTTTGGAAGATCTGGAACGGACAGACTTATGTTCTTAAATTGTAGAGGATACATGAAAGATACACAGACTGATTGTAGAACTTATTTACCAAATGGCATGCTTACTCACTCAAATAGATATGATATTAGGAGCGCTAGCTTCTATCATGTGAGTAACCAACACAATTTCACCCCTGCAGAAATGTTTCATATATTTCTTGAAATTGTTAATGGCCTGACTTCATACAACTCGAATGGAAAGATGAATGCCATCCCGATCATTGTATACCACAATATTACAAACAGTCTACAAGATTATACTATCCCAAGTCATGCCTCGAGTACTACTCTCGGTCTATTCACTCAAGAAATGAAATATCTACATGATAATGGATTTAGGGTGTTGTTATTAAATCAACTTGGATATGATCAAAACAATAACGTATTCTACATAATGCGGTAGGTTGAGAATGCTAACAGCTGCCTCCACTTTCCTTTTAATTATGTAGCAGTTTTTATGAATATACAAACCGTACCTTATATATTTGAAGAAGAGTGTGATCCGATGTTGTGTTACATGTATGTATTATACTTATATTATATGCCTAACTTTCAGAAGTACTTCTAAACTGTATCTTTCTAACATTGCAGAAGAATTCGTTGCAATGCAAGTTGATTTGAAGATCTCTGGTTATAAGCATTCTAAATGAATTGCCAAATAGCTGATGAAGATGATTAATACTACTGACTTAGGGAATTGCATTTCACAGCGCCAACCTACTCTGCCTTCCTAGATCTTAGATCAAGTAAAGTAGTCAGAATACGGGTCCATTTTGAATTGAAAGCTAATTAGTTTATTTCAGTAATAGTGCTTTATGCTAATTTAGACATACGCGATAAAGTTATTGAGCTGCCTATTATATTAAGACGAACTAATTCATTTCATTTGATAAAAAAAGAAGATGAAAATGCGCCCTATTATGACAGCAATGTGTTCATATCATTATGTATTGTAGAGATGTACACGTTGTCCGGCCATACGAGGATGATACGAAGGATAGCATGTCACCTACAATAGTGATTTGACGGAATTTCATCAGCTGCTAATTCTTTAGTCTTCACCAGGAATGGCTAGGCCTGTAGTATTTCCTATGTTATCACCATTTGCATTAGCACCGTTTTTACCATTTGTCGTATTACCACTTGCTCTAACTCCACCCTTACCGACTATCGCACCGTTATTACCACCTGCCGCTATTCCATCATTTGTACCTGTTACTTGAGCGAACGCTTGATCTACAAAAAATCCAAACAATAGAAGAGCTAGTACGCTACCAAAAATAGCTTTCTTCATTGTCACTGTGTTATGCGATGACAATACGATTTACACGTTTTGAGCAATTTCTAGCTATGTCTTTTAGTGATGAGTGAACGATACGATCGCTAGCGAACGATACGACAAAACAAGCTTGGTGTCGTTATAGAGATAGCGAGACGTGCGTTATTTAGGACCAATATGTACGCTCATAGCTTTTTGCTGTACGTTTGTAGTAGCTAATTTTGCAGCCCTCTGATCATAACCTACGTATTGGTCATTTT
>DATBGR010000652.1:0-3449 GCA_036557905.1 Nitrososphaeraceae archaeon
CAGCTTACGCAAGTTAGGTAGTGTCCGACAAGGTTGCTATCTTGCTGGACAGGTATACCTATACCATCTTAGCAATACGCCAGTTTCTATCCATTAGATCTCTCAATCTAGAAAACCTTTTTTATGTGATGTTTTCACACCGTTATAAGATGCTATTTTCCGATATGATTCTAGGATTTCCAAGAATCCAGTGTTGTCTGATATTAACTAGATGCTAACTTATGATTTATCTATTGTATATAGATGAAAGCTGAATGTAATAGGGCGCTCTCTAAAGAATTGTTATTATTATAATATTTATTTGGTGGGCGTGCCTCTCATATTTTCTGTGTAGTTTTTACTTCCATTATCAAGTTGCATTTTACGCCTATTTTATCATGATGTTTTTGTACTGCCTCTCTATTTGGCGTATCAATGAACTCAATTGAGTTAGTACCCAGATCATCTATGCTAGATTCTGTATTGAATAGTGACGCATTATCAATACAATTATCGTGATAGTGTACTTCTAATTATCTTGTGTGTCTTTATATCAAGCTCAAAATTATCTATTCTTTGGGATGAGGCATTCCATGATTCCTGAGGCCGTGGAACTGTATAGTATTCTACTTTAACAAGATTAGATGTTACTTCAATACGTAGAAATCCGTGTCGATTATCACAATAGTTTTCTAATGTTAGGTTATAATTTGGCAAATTAATTGGAACCTCCAGTCTGTCATCTGGTTCTTGTTGTATACATTGAGGATTAGGCAAACCACTAGTACGTTGCATGCAGGTCAAATTTGGATAGCCGCCAGCACCGGCTATTATATATGGGATTTGGCGGCCATTTATTTCGTAAGTGAATCGTTGATAGTTATGAACATGTCCAGAAAGAACCATATCTGCAATTCTACCAGATTTGTTAAATGCATTTTCGAGAATTTCCTTAATTGTCATACTCCCAGAAGTAAAATTATCTAGAGAGTATGCCGGATGATGCACTGCCACTATTAACACTTTGTCATTAGGTGCAGAACTAAGCTCATTAACAAACCAATCAAATTGTTCTTGATGTAGCTCTCCTCCTTCAGGAACGTTGGAATATAGACCAACAATATTTGCAAAAGGCGTTTCTAGTGTCCAATAAACATTTGGCTGAGTCATGGCATCTCTATCTATGTCAGCTGCTTCCGGAGTGATTAAGTGAGCATTTCTGCAAAAATTATTAACAAATGCTTCTAATGATTTAGGACGAATATTTTCAGGAGTTGCATAATTTAAGTCACCATCATGATTACCTGGTATCGCAAAGATCGTTGCTGGATAATGAGTATAAGGTCGATAAAATTGCTTAGAGTATTTGTCAGCTTCACCAAAAAGGTATACTACATCACCCAAGTGATAAAAAAATGCAGGACTTGATTGAGGATTGGTTAGATCAAAGTCATCTTCCATATGCATTTCTACAATGTGTTGAGGTACTTCGTATCCAGTTCCTCCAGTATCTCCTACAGTATGAAATGTCATTCTACCCGCATTCTTAATCTCATCCATATGTTCTGTTGACAAAACTTCATCGAGTCTAAGATGATAAGGTGAGGAACCTGTTGGTGATGGTAAGTCCTGAAATTTTTGATTACCACGTGGCTTTTGAACCATTGTTGGTACCAGATCTATTGATTCAGCTCTAGGCCGCGGTTGATAAATAATTCTGCCTGCCAAGCCTTTATGCCTGTCAATTATAGGTTGACTGTTCTTTTGTTTACCACTGTCACTCATACACTAACCGACTATCAAATTACCTAATCCGGTAATTGTGATACATATCAGACATATTAGACAATTAGCTTGGTAATTATTCAACATTTTTACATTCGCTCATTCGTTTCTAAAATCAATCTGATCTAATGGGGTCATAGGCACCCCCATTAGTGAGAAAGCTTGCACTTTGTGTTGATCGGTCGACATTATATCACCTTTGAACAATTTTATTTAAAGGGTCTGATTTTTGTTCTATAAGCAGTCTATTAATCAATTGTGACGAAACGGTTGTAGGATAAGGTGATACATACTAGATACTAATGGATTCGCAAGTTTGTCTTATCCTACACCGGAAATTTGCAATTGTTTATCCGTATTTTTTTACCTCTGAAGAAAATTATTAAAAAGTTCTGATTAATGTTCTATAGACAGTCTATAAAGGAGGGTAATAAGGGCTCTAACCTATTACTTCACGTGTGGTCTTGAACCAGTATCGTTTGACCCCATTCCTCCAATGCAAATATTATATGCCGTGATATTATTAGGAAGGTATAAGAGCATCTAAAGCGAATTTTATGGTTTTTTTAAATAAGAAAACGCTGTTAATAATATTTATCTAGTAGGAAATACCTTGATCAATTGGAAGTAGACGACGAATCCTTCCGGCCCACGTCGAGATGTAGCCCAAGTGGGAAATTGCATTTCACATATAGTAAAAAAGAAGGAGTTGCGAGGGTCGATAGGAAGGCTCATGTGTTGTCTACAACGCTTTTATTATTTTTGTTTTATTAGGCGTTTTACCACTCGGTTATGGAACTCATTCTTGAAAGATTCGCCCTCCTCCAATACATTATTACCCAATCTAAATCCATGACCGTTAGCATGTGATATACAATCTGCGATTTTGTGATACTCACTACGCTGACGAAAACGTAATCCGCCATCTTTGAGATATCTTAAAACATTTTGATTGTCTATCTCAAATTCGATTTTTGTTATGTCAAGACCGTTTTTTATAACAAAGTCGGTATATAATCTCTTAATATCAGATGCCATCTCATAGGAAATTCTAGCGTTTATCTTCTTAGATGCCATATTCAAATTATTAGCAGCTGCTAGAGCACTTTGAATTGTAGACTTGAGTTCATATAGACCGAATTTAACACAACAGACCTGAATATTTCCATCAAAATTAAACTTTTTTAACAGATCTTTCTTCTCGTATTTTCCACTCATATTAGTCATATGGGTAAAGCCACGTGGAAGATGTTTAAGATTAGTTTTAAATGCCTCTTCGTCACCGACCACAAATGCTAGGTACTCCAAGTTATTGGTATCGTCAATAGCTCCGTATAGTTTGGGCAATATTATGAGTGACTATCCCCAACGCTGTTGTGACATATTAAACATTAGTCACCATCTCTGATTCAATTTAGTCAAACAAACCTTTTATTCTTAGTTTCTTCGCACACCACGGACAATACTTGAACGGTTCCAAGCTGATAATAGGTCTTCTGTATGATAAACTGTAGATATACCAACCCGCTTTCTTTATTGGATTAACCTCATTTTCTGGTTTGCAGTATCGGATATCATTATAGTCCACTGCCTTTTCAAATTCGTTACAGTTACAATAATCTGGATTCATAATGCTGCCACTTCTAAGGATAAGATAAAAAGACTGCCGCCAGTGTCCGACCATG
>DATBGR010000653.1:0-4220 GCA_036557905.1 Nitrososphaeraceae archaeon
AAACAGCAAACAATAGGTCTGTTCCTTCCTTAGAAGGTGTTCTATATTCTGTTACTATTTTCCCCTTTTGATCATGACAAACCCTTCTTTTCCTGTACTTGTAACTCAGCCAGGATTTTAGTTGTTGTGTTACCTCTTCTGTCAGAAATACAACTCTATCAGCTTTAGTTTTAGTAAACTCTCCTCTTACAAATACTGTTGCCGGTTTTGAATCTAATTCTAGATCTTTGATACGAACTGATAATGCTTCAACAGCTCTAAACCCTCCAGCTGCTAAGAACATAACATACGTTTTTAATCTAATATCAGAACAGGCATTTAGAATATCTACAACATCCTCTTTAGATAATGCCTCTTTATTTTTTCTAATTATTTTTGGTAGCCTTACTTTTAACTTGAATTTTCTTGGACTGATGTCGATATCCGAATATTCAAGAAAGTTCTTGATAGTTATAATATGATTCTTTAAGGAATTTGGTGATATGGTATTGTTGTCTTGCTTTAGATATAATATGTATTTACCAAGTATATCATATACTTCTATCCTCTTTTTCTTGATTAGACTAACGATATTGTCAACATTTGAATTGTTATAATGAGTGGACACGAATAATCCAAATTTCCTTAATCTTTCATTGTATTTTATTGCAGTAGACTCATTAACTGCAGCTATACTTGTCAAGTATGTAGACACCATTTCATTTTCATTATAAAATGGATGTTTTTTGGTTATAGAAATGATGTTAGTTTGATGTGCTCCTGTGTCTGTTGACCTCGTTGGAAGTTTCAACTATGATCATTATCTTGCAGAAGTTATTTAAGGGTATTGTATTCCACGCTTTTAATGCACTTCTAATCCATACGTAAGAAGACATAGTGCATTAACAGAAAAATCTAAAATACTCAAAGAACATACGTTACGCCAGTTTGCGGGTTGGAGCGCTAATTCCAATATGCCTCAGAAATACATTCACTACCTTGGAAATGAAGCAAGTGAAAGCTTGTTAGAAGCCTACGGAATAGTTACGAAGGATCAGAAATTATCAGATGCATTAAGGCCAAGACAATGCCCTAACTGCGCTGAACCCAACAAACCTGATTCAAAATTCTGCGCGAAATGCAGAATGGTATTGACCTATGATGCTTATACTGAAACACTAGACGATCAGAAGCGTAAAGAGGATAAATTAACAATTATAGAAGGTCAATTCAATACAATGCAATCTCAAATGCGCGCGCTAATCACAGCTCTTGGCAATATGGATGGTAAAAATAAGACAGAATTTGCAAAGCAGCTCTACCAAAGTGGTATTTATGAAACTGAAAATTAGATCCCCCGGTCTGAATTATAAAATTACTATCTCAGTAGGAATTATATATATACTATCTAATGGGAATCTTTTAGTGACATATAACACATCAGTAGTAATTAAAAAATCGGCCGTTCCATTGCAATGCCCAAGGTGCAGTCACCATTGGTACTATACTGGCACGAACAAATACGTAGTTTCCTGCCCGCACTGTCGTACAACGTTTTCAATTAGAAAATTCGTTGAGATATCAAAAGGTGATAAGGGAGTTGACTAAATCTGAGGTTAAGGTTTTCCGTACAGACATCGTTCAGCAATGCCTGACTGATAGCTGTACGGATTGTACCAAGTATTATATCAATAGAATTTTTGGTCATCGTCTAATATGTGAATGTAGTTGTCATAAAATTACGAAGGAAAAGATGTTAGATGTAGATATTCCACTAGCCACATCTAACACCTCGAACCAGACAGCATCTCGGAAGGTGATTCCAAGAAGTTGACTGATAATAATGGATCGTCTGAACATTCAGATAAACGTTTTCAAGACGGTAAACAGCGCAAAGCCACAGTATATCTAGAGCTTTCAGATAAACTAAAGGATAGAGCAACGGTAGAGAAAATAGGTATATACAGAAGGGCAAACATCGTAGTCACTCTCAACCATGGCTGTAAAAAGACTGTAATTTCAAGTATCTCCCCACTATGGACTAAAACGATAAGTGAATTTGAAAAGCAGGCAAAGAGGAAGAACCTCTCAATAGAAGAAACAATTGAAATTACAGATTTTTTGGATAACAACCATGAAAGAATTTTAGAAATCCTAGATGCTGAAAGTAGAGATGACTTAGTAGATGACAATGATCTTAACCGTACCAAAGAAAAACAAAGGATTCTAACCGAAATTGAGGAAAGTAGAACAGCTAATAAAAATATGATTTTAGAGGAATGGCAAGAGAAGTTAGTAGGAAAATATGATCATTTGCAAGAAACGGTAAATAGAAATCTTCCAAGCATGTGGCCTGCACTTGAATTTGAACTATCTATTCTAAAAGTTCTTAACATTAAGGACTGTACCTTACCATTTGCGGGAATCATACTCGGCGTGCCCAGCTCTCTCAAAACCCAATGCATAGAACTATTAAGAAGCTGGCCAAAGACATTTTATACAGATAATTTTAGCGCCAAGTCATTCGTTTCCCACACCACTGCTGTACCAAAGGAAATGTTAACAGAAATAGATTTGTTACCAAAAATCAAAAACAAATGCTTCCTTACTCCAGAGTTAGCTCCTACATTTGCGGCTAAAGATGATGACTTGATACAAATTCTTGGTATAATGACTAGAATTCTGGATGGTAACGGGTACGAAAGTGATAGTGGCGCACAAGGACATATAGGCTATAGCGGAAAGATGATGTTTACTTGGGTTGGCGCTGCTGTCGATATTCCACACAAAGTCCACAAGCTGCTTGGGACTTTGGGCCCAAAGCTGTATTTTATAAGACTACCTGTTCAGGGTAAGACTGAAGAGGACTACTTGGATCAGATAAAAAATGACAACTTTAACACAAGAGTTGCGGAAGCAAAAGAAGCCTTATTTGACTACCTAAAATGGTTTGAAATTATTCCAGATACAGCGCTTGATAATGAAACTGGCTTAAAATACCATGGAATTCAGAAAAATGATAAACTGGCTCAGAGATATGTTGTCAGACTTGCGCGCCTACTTGCTCATTTACGAGGTGTAGCACCTACATGGAATAGCAATGATTCACAAGGTTCCAATTATGCTTATACTCTACCTACAATCGAAGAGCCTGATAGGGCCATACAGCAGCTAACAAATCTGGCAAGAGGTCATGCATTAACCGAAGGCCGCAACTACATTACACTAGAAGACGTTCCAATGATCATTAATATTGTACTCTCAACTGCATCAAAGGAACGCGTAACAATCTTTGATCTGTTGCTTGCATATAACGGTAAGATAACTGCTTCTGAGATTTCCACGTCACTGAACATGTCGCTTCCGACTGCGCGCAGAATCATGCTAGAGCTTTGGGTGCTTAGGTTGGTAGACAAAGATAGACCTGAAGACAATACCTCAGCAGAACAGATATCTCTAAGACCAGACTTTGAGTCGTTTATAACTGAAGAATTCAGAAGACTAAGGGATGATAATATAGGAAGTCAGGGCGATTCGTCGAAGACTGATCAAGAGCTGAAAGAAAATTTACCCCTTAGTAGTGAGAACTTTTTAGCAACTGACAATCCATGGCCTTCAGCAAACAAGGTGAATGCATTTTTGAAAATATACGATGAGATCGAAGATGAGCAGAAAGGATTAAGAAATTGCATGGAGGTAGATAAAACCACTGTCGGCGGCCAAGAACTAAAACAGAGACTTGTTTCTAGTGGAAAATTTTACACTTCGGATGCACAGATGATGATTGAGGAAATGGTTCGGAGGGGAGAATTGAAGGAGGTATCTTATGACACATATGTTAGAGAATCTAGCAAAAACGATGATGACAATGCTGAAAGAAAAATGCCCCCTTAGTAGCACCAATTAATGAGACCTGATCTAGTCTATGTCTTGGCATTGCCCACCTTACGTTCTGTACATTCCAATAATTTGATCTATTGTCCATTCAATATTGGGATCGCCCTATCTAATACGTCTCTGTGTTTTAGTAGTGCAAAGTGGTTATAAGGAAATGGTTGGCTTAGCGAAGTATAATGAAGGAGAGGGCTTGCCTCAGCGCTATAAACCGGTACCAAAAAATCATCATTGCCTAGGATAAGACAGTTACCGCCATCTGGAAACCATACTCCTGGAATGGCAGTAGGACATGGCGCTAATGGCAACCAGTTTCCAACTAGAGTATAATAGTGTGTAATTTGAGG